>JBEIKS010000158.1:0-6077 GCA_040379625.1 Burkholderiaceae bacterium | reverse complement strand
CCTTAACAATTCGGTGATGCGGTGATACGGAAAACTCACGCGCTGCCAGTTCAACGAACTGACGGTAGGTGGGGCGGTTGTCATCACAGGGCAGGTGCCAGGTTTGGCCGAAGGCATCCGGTGTATTGCCGAGCAAGGCCATGGCTCGGCTGGCATCAGGGGTGTAAATAAGTGTGCGCAGCGTATCGTTACGCAGAAATACCACCGGAGTTTTGCCTGCTTTGAGCTTCTCAATGATGGTGGTGTTGCTGATGCTCTGCGTCAGGCCAGGGCCGTAAAATTCTGGAGCCCGGCAGATCAGCGCTTCAATTTCGCCCCGGCGCATGGCGGCCAAGAGGGTGTTGGCGATTTGCGCCCGGATGCGACCTTTTTCGCCATGGGGTTGGAAGCCAGTGTCTTCTGTCTGTGTGGCGTTCGTCTGCGGATACATATAGGTGTTGTCGAAGAACACCAATTTTGTGCCATGCGTTTTGCAGGCATTGATTGCGTTGTCCATCAGAATAGGCCACTGTTGAACCCAACGCTGAGTATCCATTGGCAAGCCGGCGGTGAGGTAGGCAGCGCTTGCGCCTTGTAAGGCGTTGAGGGTTTGAGCGGGATCTAACAGGTCTGCAGCGAATAATTCATCGCAGTTGTTTACTTGTCGCGGCGAACGGCTCACCAGACGAATGCGCTTGCCGTGATCTTTGTGCAGCCATTTAGCCAGTTCAGTGCCAATCTGACCGGTGGCGCCCAATATGACGTGGGTCATGCAGGGTCTCCTTCTTTTTCCTCGGAGTCTACTGTGTTTTTAGTCAAGATTTTTAAAGCGCTCGAGGCAACTTTGCGGCTCGGTTTTCCGGGGGGCAGGGGGCTGAACCGACGCAGCGACAGTTTCACGGTCGGTTGAGCCACTCACTAACGAATTCCACTGCTTGCGCATCGTGGAGGATGCCTGAATGGGTTGCGAACTTCCCCGGGAATAGCTGTTGAAGCCTTAGGTTGGTGACAGAGGGCTCTAAAAGAAATTGAGATGCAAGCGGTGTCACCACCAAATCATTTTCTGTGACCAAGATGAGCGTGGGTGTTCCGGACGGGTTTACAAGCCCGGTGTGCAGACGGCGAATGAAGTCGGAGTCGGGGGACTGCTGCACGCAGGCCATGCAGGTAGTCTCGCCTGGAATCATTTTGGCTGTCTGCGTTCCACGGGTACTTGGGCTCAGGGCAACGATGCGGCGATAGGTTTGCTCGCCACCTTGCATCTTGCCCAGATGCAAGGCCAGCGTTCCACCCTGCGAGTGGCCGATCAGGTCGACCTGTGCGGCGCCTGTTGTCGTTCGTACTGAGCTGATAAAAGCCTCAATTTCACGAACCGAATCATTCATGTCGGCAGTTGCAAATACTGACGGCAATTTGCTGCGCTTGCCGTAGTTGATGGCAAATACGCAGCGACCCTCTTTTTTCAGGGTGGGGGCCAGCAGTTTGAAGGCGCGTTTCGCGTTTGCAAAAGTACCGTGGATCAACACCACCGGAACCTTGACTGAAGTCTCCAGGCAGGGTTGATTGACGCCTTCAGGCATCAGATCCGACACCGTGGACGGCTCAATCGGAGTTGAATCAGATTTTTTCGGCACTTGCGTTTCAATTGTTGCGCAACCCACCAGATAAAGGCTGAGAAGCGGCAGTAAAAACGATCTGCAAACGTCTGTAAATGCTGGAAAGAAAAAGAGTTTCATTTGTTGATGGATGACGTGGACTCTGGAACAAAAAAAGAGTTCCTGTAGATAACTCTAATGTGCTTAGAGCTTATCAGGTTTTATGCTGGCAGCGTGTTTCTTTGAGTGGATGGCTGTTGGCGCCTCTGGGCGACGAAATCGCACACACTGACAACAATTCGCCATCGTAAACCTCAGCTTCTCGGCTTACTATGAGCCTTTCAGAAAAGTAGGAGATTTTGGATTGGTCAGCAAGGCGCTTTTATTGGATTCGTATTAGGGTGATACGAAAAGGGCGGTGCGGTTTCGCTACGGTTTGTTCTTTGCAGCGGAGTATGTCGCAAGACTTTGTCCGATCGAATCCGGCAGCAGCTTAGCCGTGACTGGCCTGCATTCAGAAACAACCACGAGATTTTTATCAGCGGCCTGAATCTCTGGACGTTTGTTTTTGTCATGACTGAGCTTGTATACGGTCATGCCGACCGTACTCCTCGTAGACCAACAGAAGAAAATTGTTTACTCTGACTTGACCACTAACTACCGTATTCGCCCTGAACCCGAAGAACTTTTGCGGGTCTTGCGGCCAATCAACCCGGTTTTTTCAAAAGATTGAGCATAAAAGTCACTGAGACGCACCGCTTTGTTAGCAATCGCTCTCTTGCTTGACGCTCCTCCAAATTCGACTAGATAAAAGGAAAAACATGAAGACGTCTTATTCTTTGGCTTTGCTGTTTGCGATTTTTTCCGCAGGATGTGCGAACAACATCATTCAGCAACCACAAAAGCCCGCAGAGCCTGCGGCTGGTTCACCGGCCGCTGTTGCCGGTTGTCCTGTGGCCTCCGAACGTAAAGTGGACAACAGCAAAACGGTTATTGGCACCGCAGTGGGCGCAATCGGTGGTGCTTTGGCTGGCAACGCCATCGACGGGAAAAATACAGTCCGGGGAGCTGCGCTGGGCGGCCTGTTCGGTTATTTGGTAGGTAGCCAGATTGCGGTGCGAGAACAGCGTGATGGTTCCGTGATGCTGGACATTCCTGGCGCAGCTTTGTTTGATAGCAACAAGTCTGCGATTAAGTCACAGTTCGCCAGCACCTTGGAGCAGATCGCCGCAACTCTGCGGGATAACCCGAATACCATCGTGTGCGTCATCGGTTACACCGATAGCAAGGGCGATGACAAAACAAATCAGGATTTGTCGATTCGCCGCGCGATGTCTGTGACGGGTTTTCTTTCCAGCAAGGGGGTTTCCAGCGCGCGCCTGACCGCAGCGGGTTTGGGGGAGCGCTTTCCTGTCGCAAGCAATGAGGACGAAGCTGGCAGAGGCCAGAACCGCCGTGTCGAAATATATGTACGCAACTAACGACTCGGTTAGCAGATCAAACATTAAGCAGGAAAAGCAACTTGTAGAAGCGGCTGACATCTGCCGCCCCGGCAGCCACAGGCTGAGGGTGGGGAGGGTGTCAAAAATAGTCAGACGCTCAGCGATCCGGCATCCACAGAGGCCGTCAAGGCTACTTCGAACCAGAATGTGGAACCGTGGCCAAGCTGGCTGATAACCCCGACGCGACCACCCATGGCTTGGACCAATTGGTAGACAATACTCAAGCCCAAGCCAGTGCCCTTGATGGGTAACCCGCTGTCAGACTGAGCTGAGTCTGACTGGAAAAATGGTTTGAAAAGACGTGATTGGTCTTCATCACTCACGCCGCAGCCTGTATCTAACACCTCAAAACGCCATGTCGAAATTTCATTCTGGATTCTGTGCACGCGGACCTTGATTTCCCCCTCGCGTGTAAACTTGATCGCGTTTAAAATCAGATTTGAAAGCATTTGTTTCAAACGAGCAGGATCTCCAGTTACCCTTTCTGAGCCTGACATGTCGAGATCTACAGTCAGCTTCAATCCCTTTTGCGCAGCGAGGTCGGAAAAGAGCACATCAACTTCCGTGATGAGTTCACGTATCTCAAAGTCAATTTTCCCCAAGCTGAAGCCGGCACGGCCATATTTGAATGCATCCAGAACTTCATTGAGAAGGTTTAACAGATCACTGATTGAGGTGTCGAGTGTGTTTAAATATTTTTCACGGGCCGCCTCATTTGCCTTTGGATGTTTTGCCAGTGTTAGTGAATATCTCATTGCAGCCAGTGGTGTTCGCAACTCATGGGACACCCTGCCCATGAATTCATCGCGTTCGTCGTTCCATTTTCTTTGGGACGCCAACATCTCAAGCGTGTCGTTGCGCAACTTTCGCTCATTTTCAAGCAGTTGCTCGCCGCGCTTTCGTGAGGCCAGGGTAAGTGTTACCGCCGGGATGATGGTTATCAAGCAAGAGAAAAGCCAGGCAAATTCGGACGGTTTTGGCGGCTGACCCTGACTTGAGGCGTAGGCGACAAACAATGCCGGCATGCCAAACTGGACAACTACTACCAACAGCCATGCTGCGAAAACGGGCATACACCATAACCAGGCTTTATTGCGCTCAAACAAGCCTAAGGCAATCAGCACGGGCAAAAGACCCACCACCATCGCAGGACTGCTGATACCGAAACCCGCGATGAAAGCTGCGTTCATCAGCCCGAAGACGTACATTGCGCTAAACATCATGAATGCGCAAGTTTTGTACCCCCGATGGGCTAACAGGGCGCATACAACTGTTCCCGTTGCAGCAATCATACGTCCGAAACTGGCCTGCAAGGGCAGATCGTCTTGCAACGTAAGCATATCAATGCTGTTACCAAAGAAAAGCAGCAACGCAAGTATCATGAAGACATTGCGCAGGGATTCATTCGATAGTACCGGCCCGAATTCTTTTTGAGTCAAGAAAAGCGTGTCCTCATGTACTTTGCCGGTAACTTGCTTGCGCATGCTGAAATTTGTCTCTGTTATCACATTATTTTCTGAGGGATAGTCTGCGGCAGTCATTAAGAAGCTGTTCGCGGACATTAGTCAGGCATCATCGGGGATTCATTATGCAGCCAGGTCGATAGAGTGAGGACACTAAAATGGTGCGTAACTCATAGCTATCTCAGTTTGTATAGTTCGATCGAAACGAAGAGCAATAGAAGCGTCCGCGATGGTCATGGATTGATGTAAGCTTCCCAAGCGTAGGAGACACCATGAAAACCAACAAGCGAAAAGTAGCGGCTGTGCAAATTAGACTTGAGATTGGACGGCCAGTCTCCAACATCGACAAATGCCTGTCGCAGTTGGAAGTCGCGTTTCGGCAAGGTAGCCAATTTGTTGCGCTGCCAGAGTTTGTCTCTACACCGATTTGTCTGGTCGATGGAGTAGAGGATGGAATCTTGCATTCACAAAACGCGTTTGTGGACGGATTGTTGGCTTTGTGTAAACAGTACGGCGCTTCCGCAGGGGGCTCTTATCTGGAGGCCAGAGACGGGCAGGTTTTTAACACCTATGCCTTTGTAGACCAGCAAGCCCAGGTGTTCAAACACGACAAAGACATTCCAACCATGGTGGAGTCGGCGTTTTATACCGGTGGAACCTCGGACCGTTTATTGGAGACGGGCAGTGGACGAATTGGTGTGGCGATGTGCTGGGAAATGATACGCACAAGAACGGTCAAGCGTTTGGCGTATCAAGCTGATTTGATCATGGCGGGTAGCCACTGGTGGAGTGAGCCGGGTTGGCCCATTCCTTTTGGTTTGCTGCAAAAGGCCCACCAGAGAAATCTTGCCTTGATGCGGTCAGCGCCATCCGGTTTGTCCCGCATGACGGGTGCACCAGTGATTCATGCCGCGCATATTGGGGTATTGACGGGGCGCTTTGCAGTCACGCCAAGGCTGTCTGTGCCGATGACCACAAACTTGCTCGGCCAAACCCAGATTGTGAATAACCGAGGGGCGGTGGTGGCTGCGTTGTCCGCCGAGGACGGGGAGGGCATTATTTACGCCGATATTGAGATTGGCAACATTGGTTACGCGGCCAAGCCGCATGGCGACTTTTGGAACACGCCCATTCCTTGGGAAACCCGTTTGGTGTGGGCTCACCAGAACCGGGTTTGTTCTTCAATTTATCAAGGGCGTGGTGGCAAGTAGGCCAATAGGTGTGTCAAGGGACGACGGGCGCTAGAGCCAGCGCAGGATGTGCTGGGGAGCTTGTACACGGCTTTGTGAATAATCGCACCGCCCGACCGTACGTTGCGTTTGGGCTTTAAAATGATACCTTTATCATGAACTCAAATCGGCGGTTCTTCGCAGCAACCGAAATGTGTTTTAAACGAATTCAAGCATAAAAAGGAGAAACATGAAGACGTCTTATTCTTTGGCTTTGCTGTTTGCGATTTTTTCCGCAGGATGTGCGAACAACATCATTCAGCAACCACAAAAGCCCGCAGAGCCTGCGGCTGGTTCACCGGCCGCTGT
>JBEIKS010000157.1:0-6102 GCA_040379625.1 Burkholderiaceae bacterium | reverse complement strand
CCGGGTAACCAATGTCGCCGAATACCGAGCCTATGTTGATAATTTGCGCGTTGGGCTGCTTGGTTAAAACAGGCAGCATTTTCTGGCATAAAAATATGGGGCTCAGCAGGTTGGTGTACAACAGGTTTTCAATTACGCCCGGCGCTTGCGTTCCAAACGCATGAAAATCACTGGTGCCCGCGTTGTTGATCAGTACGTTGTAGCAGTTGGCTTGCGCCGCACGGCTCACCAAGGCCGCCATGCCTTCAGGCACGCTCAGGTCTGTGGGCAAATACGCCACCTGAAGTGTCGGGTGCAAGCGTTGCAATGTAATTTGCAAGGCCTTGAGTGCATCTTCCCGTCGCCCCACCAGCAGCATGGCCCGTGCAGACGGCGCCAAGGCCAGCGCCATTGCTTGCCCAATACCGCCAGACGCCCCTGTGATAATAAAGCCCGACTCTGAGCCAGACGCCACTGCAACTGAATGACCCGCACTCATGCCAGTTCCTCAAACACCGGTTCGGTGTAGGCGGGCAGGGCGCGGAAAATATCGCCGTAAAGCCGGTACATCATGTGGGCGCAGTGAACAATGCTGTCTTGGTCTTCTGCGCGAACCACCTGGTTCATCAGGCTTTCAAAAAACACCACATGCTCCAAGTCCAGGCTGCCATGCGACGAAAGGTAACTAAAGGCGTGTGGCGGCAAGCCCAGCACATCTTTTATTTTTTCCGCAGCGGCTGTGGCAATGCGTGTGCTCGTGCCTTCAAGCACATGCACCATGCCAAAAAAGCCCATCGGGTTTTTACGGTCTATTTGATGGTAGGCATAGCTCACCATCAGTTCGGTTTGCGCAGAAGGCTTGCTGTGGCGAACCGCTTGCGCATCACCACCACAGGCGGCGATGTCATTGAGTATCCATTCCTCATGGCCCACTTCTTCCTCAATGTAATGTGCCAGCGCTGTGCGCGCCCACTCATGTGTGTCTGCCAGACGCGAACCGGTGGCCATCAACAAGGGAACGGTGTGCTTTACATGGTGGTAGGCCTGCGTCAGAAATGCAATGTACTGCGCCAGCGTAATACGGCCTTGCAAGGTGTCCACAATAATGGGCGCCGTAAACAGGCTCTGCCTGCTGATTTCAGTTTCTTGACTCAATCGTTGAAAAAACATGCGAACCTCATTTTTCGTAAGAATCGTTTTTTTAAAGGGAATATCGTTTTTCAATGGCAGCCCGCAAGGGGCGTCCGTTGGGTGTTGCCAAGCCGTTGCTAACGGAAAATGCTTCTTCTGCCACACACCAGTTAGCAATCCGGGCGTAGTCGGGCAGCACAGCGTTTACACGTTCTACCAGTTGCGCAATGTCCGCCTTTGCAATGCCGGCGTGTAAGGGTTGCAACACAGCGCTCAAATTGGCTTTGCCTTCACCCAACACCACCGCTTGGGCCAGCAGGCCTTCATCCAGCAGCAGGCGTTCAGGCCATTCGGGCGACACATTCCTGCCAAACGCCGTAATCAAAATATTCTTTTTGCGCCCTGTAATATGCAAAAAACGCTGACCATGTTCGGTGCGGAATTCACCAATGTCGCCAGTGTGCAAGGCGGCGGCTTGGTCTGGTTGATGTTCTGGCTGACCTAAAATTCCCGCATAGGAACGGCCCCACACCAGAATTTCACCATCTGCGGCAATTTCCACCCTCAAACCTGGCAATGGCTGGCCAACACTGCCAGGCCATTGCGCTTGCGGCGTGTTCAAACTGACCACCGATGCACACTCAGAAAGACCGTAACCTTCAAACACAGGAATACCCATGGCTTGTGCAGCCTTCAGGCAGGCCAAGGATGTAACACCGCCACCGACTGCCACGCATTTCAAGGTTTTCAGGTTTTGGAGCAGTTGCGGTTGCTGACCTAAAACCGCCACAACAGCCTGCAGCATCTGCGGCAGCAAAATGATGCTTTCCACCTGATGTTGCGCAATGGCTGAAATGCAGCGCAGCACATCAAACTGGCTGGACCCTGTCATGCCCACGCTTGCCATTGGCAGGCTGATGACCCGGGCGCCCAATGCCCAAGGCACATAAACCCCCGCAATGTTTTCCAGCAAAACCGCCAAGGGCAGCATGTTCAGGTGCACGCGGATATTCAAATTGCCCAGCACAGTTTTCAAGGCCTGTGCTGTGCTCAATTGCTGTTGCGCTGTCAGGCAAATGCCCTTGGGCTGGCCCGTGGTGCCAGAGGTGAAGGTGACCTTTTGCGTGTCAGCCGGCAAGTAGGGCGGCGCATCTGCTTCAAAGTTCTCAACGCCCGGGTAAACCGACTGCACCGGCAGCAAACGCCCCTGATGCATCACATGGCGAATGCGCGCCTGACGGCACACATGCTGAATTTGCTGCGCGGTAAAAAAACCGGGTATGGGTACAACGGTGCGCCCCGCCTGCAAAGCAGCCCAGTCTGAAATAATCCACTCAGGGCTGTTGTCGCCCACTAAACCAATGACCTCATCAGCCGCCAAGCCCTGCCACTGTGCCTGCTGGCTCTTACACGCGGCTGTTATTTCACTGCCACTCCACACACGCCCATCGGCACCCTGCAGCGTGGCTGCAGCTTCAACAACAAACACTGTTAAGCCCTTGCATGCTGGTCGCTTGAACGGCTTGCTTTGCCATCAGGCTGAGGTAGGCCAAGGTAATGCTGCCACTCATGATGCTGGGGCGCGTATTGTAGTAAGTGCCCCAGGATTGCCCGCGGTCCGGCAGGCGGACAGGGTCTGCAGTGCCCAGTTCAAAAGCTTTTACTTCCAGGCGGTCAAATGAATTCAACAGCGCCCGTGTGGCGGTGAACACCACCCAGGAAAACCCCATGCGGTGCAAATGAATGACAGCATTGGCAATCAACATACGGGCAGCGCCTGCGCTGGTCGCCGCCAGGTTGCCCACTTCAACCAAGGTTTGTCGGTTCAATTCGCTGCCCAAGCGTTCGCTCACCTGTGCTTCTATGGGTTTTCCGCCATAGCTTTCAACAAACAATGGCTGGTTTTCTGCCGGTGTGTAACCCAGTGCCGCCACCCATTGGCCGGTTTTGTCTTTCCAGCCCAGCAAGGTGTGCGCAAAATGGCTTACCGTCGCGCCATAGGTTTTTAAAAAAACCTGTGCGATGAAGGCTTCCAAAGACTGCCGCTCTGGGTGGTGCCGGTTAAGCACCTCAAATGAAATGGGCATTGCATGCATTGGCGAGACTCATGGTTTTTAGTTGTGCCAAGCATAGAGAACTGAAATTAACGCCACATTAAGAAAAGCAGTTTTTCAAAAACAAACGGTTTCAGGCCGGCAGTATCAATCCTGCATCCAGCCGGTAGCCCACCCCGCGTATTGTTTTAACTACCTCGGGGTAGAGTTTCTTTCTCAGGTGGTGCACATGCACATCAATGGAATTGCTTTCCACGTCGCCTTCGTTGCCATACACCGCCGCTTCCAGTTGCCCACGGCTGTGAATTTGCGAGGGGGCTTCCATCAAGCGCTTTAGCAGCATGAACTCACGGCGCTGCAATTCCACCGCAACACCGTCGAGGCGAACCTCCAGCGTGTCCAGCGACAAGCGCAGCCTGCCCAACTCCAGCGTATTTTGCGCCCGGCCCACCATGCGCCGTTCAATGGCCCTGATTCAGGCCACCAGCTCCTCAATTTCAAACGGCTTGCTGATGTAGTCGTCGGCCCCCAGGTTCAAGCCCTCAATCCGGTCTTTGCTCTGGTTGCGGGCGCTGATGATCAGCACCGCACATTGCATTTGGCAGGCCCGCAGTTGCCGCAACACTTCAATGCCATCCATTTTCGGCAGGCCCAAGTCCAGAATGATCAAATCGTGGCGGGTTACCCGCGCGGCCTGCAACGCACTGGCGCCATCCCTCAACCATTCATGCGGGTATAAACAGCGGTTCAATGCCTCGCTGATGCCGCTGCCCAGCAACTCATCGTCTTCAACCAACAGGATTCGCATACACTTCCATTTCTTGCAACTCAGCCCGATGCTGCCATGAACTAGGTCGCACAGGCAATTCTCTAGGTCACCCCGCCGTCAAAAGGTTGTTACATGCTGTTTTTTCGATTGCTTTCACTGCAAACCCGGTTGATGTTCGGCCTCGTGCTCGCCTTGTTATTGACCATGGGCGGTGCCGGCGTGCTCAGCTTTTTTATTGCCCAGCATGAAGCCGCAGAAATCTTTGGTGCCCGTCTGGCCACATCGGCCCGCGTACTTGATGTTCTCGTTGCACAAAAAGTGGCCCGCTCCACCCTCAACAACCCCATTGTTATTGAGTTGCCCAAAGAACTTGAAGCCATTACTGGCGACGATCAAACCCGGTTTGGTCACCGCTATGAAAACAAGATCGCATTTCAAGTCTGGGACGAAGACCAACGCCTGCTGGTTCGCTCCACCTCTGCGCCCATCCTGCCGCTTTCTCCTCTCATTTCCGGGTTCAATGAAAGCACCACACAAGGCAAGCGCTGGCAGGTGTTCACGCTTCAGAGCGGCAATACCTGGGTGCAGGTTGCTGAAAGCGATGAAATCCGCGACGAATTGTCCAACGACCTAAGCTTTGCCCTGGTCACCCCCTTGCTCATTGGTGCCCTGTTTTTGCTGGTTGTGGCTTACTTTGTGGTGGGTTTTGGTTTGGCGCCCTTGCAGCAGTTGGCGGCGCAAATTGGTGGCAAGGGCCCTGACACCCTGGAAGACATTGAGCCGCTGGAAAGCGCCCGGGAAGTAACCACCGTGGCCACCGCCATGAATCAGTTGCTGTTTCGCTTGCGCAATGCCCGCGAACGCGAAATGCGCTTCACCGACGCTGCTGCACACGAACTGCGAACGCCCCTGGCAGCCATTAAAGTGCATGCGGAAAACCTCAAGGCAGCCCAAACCCCGGAGGCGCGAGACACTTCTTTGGGCCAATTGATCAGGGGGTTAAACCGCACCCAACGCCTGTCCGAGCAAATGCTGACGCTGAGCAAAGTGCAGGCTGAATCGCAGCGCGAGCCCACAGAGCCGGTTGTGCTGCAAGATTTATTGGCTGATGTACTGGGTGAACTTGAACACAACATGGCTCAAAAAAACCAACAGTTTGAAGCCGTTGGGCTGGACGACAGCCACCGCTGGCCTGTTTTGGGGCAACCCTTGAAGTTACACAGGCTGTTTAGCAACCTGATTGACAACGCCATACGCTATGGCGAACCCAACAGCACCATTACGTTAAATGCCCGCCGCTACCCGGGTTGGGTGGATATTTCCTTGGGTGGGCCAGGGCGGCTGGTGCCTGCAGAACAAAAGCAAGTCATCACCGAACCGTATGTGCGCGTGCCCGGCGGCAGCAGCGACGGTGCCGGCTTGGGCCTTGCCATTGTCAAAGAAATTCTCGACCAACACGGCGGGCGCATCAATGTCTCTGACTGGGGGGCAGGGCAGGGCACTCAAGTCACATTTTCGTTGCCGCTTCAGTCAGTCAAGGAAACTGTTGCTTGAACCTGGTCATAAGGCGCCTTGATGGTTCCTGATTCGCGTATCAGCAAACCTGCATGCTCAAGGGCTGCAACGTCTTCATGGACTCGCTTGTAGTCACGATGCAACTCCTTTGCCAGAGCAGAAACTGATTTAACGGGTGTACGGTGAACAAAACGCAGCAGTTCCAGCCGCTTAGGCGATAACGTGGAAACCATGGTGCTTAAGTCAAAGAATGTCAGATGAGTTTCTTTGACATTTTCGCCTTTTTCCAATTGATGCCAAGCATCAATGAAGCGTTTCCCCATCTCCTCCAGGGAACCCACATGTAATTTTACAGTTTCAGTCATGGTTTACCTCGTTCCCGACCCACGTCAGCTAAAAAATCGGCTATCAACAATTCTAATACCGGGAAATCCATAGAACAAACTGTACTTGAGGCGATGTTCGCTGCCAAGCAAAGGAGTCGGAAGGTTCCAGATCGTCATTTCAACAATGGAGCCATCCGGAAATTCGGCGCGATCATAAAACGCTTTGGTCGCTTTCATAAAACCTTGCTTGCTTTCATTTTGGTCATAGTGACATCATCGGGGTATGGCGTCAAATGCCATTCCCCCGAGATTTAGGCATTTCAGCCTG
>JBEIKS010000156.1:0-6149 GCA_040379625.1 Burkholderiaceae bacterium | reverse complement strand
TGTGCGTATGACAACCGGGCGCAGGAAAACCATCAAGTTGGTTTTGACGCGTTTTCTTGCATCGTAGCGAAAAAACACACCCACACCGGGCAGGTCGCCCAAACCGGGCACTTTTTCTTCGGTGTCGCTGTACCGGTCTTCCACCAGTCCGCCCAGCACAATAATGTTGCCGTCGTCCACAATTACATTGGACTCGATGGCCCGCTTGTTGGTAATGATGCCAGCTGTCTGGGTACGGTCTTGAACAGATGACACTTCCTGATAAATACCCAGTTTCACCGTGCCACCCTCAGACACCTGGGGCTTGACCCGCAGTGTCAGGCCGACATCGCGCCGCTCAATGGTCTGGAACGGATTAACCGCTGCGCTGGTGCCAGTGGCCGTGAATTGACCCGTAACGAAAGGCACGTTCTGACCAATAATGATTCTGGCCTCTTCATTGTCCAAGGTCAGCAAATTCGGTGTTGAAAGAATATTTGCATTGGCGTTGGTCTCAAGCGCCCGCGCCAGAAAACCGAGGTTCGTAATGGTACCGAGCCCGGGAATTTCAACTTGCCCCTTGATGATTCCCACATTCAATCCGCCACCCACGGTGCCCAGATTGGCCGCAGCGTCCAGAATGTTGTTGCCGCCCCCGCGCGATCCGAAGTTGGTGCCGCCAAAGCCCCCTGAACCTCCAGAACCAACATTTGAAAGCGCCTGAAACTGTATGCCGAACTGCGCCGCTTTTTCTGCGCTGACCTCTACAATCAAGGACTCAACAAAGACTTGCGCACGGCGAACATCGAGCTTGTCGATAATGGAACGCAGGTTCCGGTACACCGGCTCTGGCGCCGTGATGATCAAGGAATTGGTGGTGGGGTCCGCCTGAACAATGCCTGGTGTGCTGGGGGTGCTGTTGCCGGTGGCTGCACTTGATTGCGCCCCCAGATTGGACGCGCCGCCCATGCTTCCACCGATGCCACCGCCCATGCCACTGTTCAAGCCGCCACCGCCACTTGATCCTGGCATGCCGGTACCCAACCCCTGACTTGAACCGCCGGATGGGCTCCCCATGCTGGAAAGGCCGCCCCCGGAATTGCCGCCAGCGCTGTTGTTGGTCAGTAAATTGTTGCTGGTATCGCTGCTGAGCACGGAGCGCAGCGTTTGCGCCAGCTTGGCCGCTTCCGCATTTTTCAGGTAGACCACATACACGCTACCGGGCTGCACAGTGGGTTGGTCCAAGCGGGCAATCAGGTTTTTTGCCTGCGCCATGCGGGCTGTGCTGGAGGTTCTGATCAACAGTGAATTGGTTCTCGCATCCGCCAGCACCGTCATTCGTTGCCCGCCGTCCACCGCCGCACCCGTGGCGCGTGCGCCTTCATCCAGCAAGCGCGACACCGAACCAGCCAAGTCAATGGCCAACGCATGTTTTACCGGAACGATTTCCAGATCGTTGGCGCTCGGGCCATCAATACTGGCAATGATGCGGCCTATCCGTTTGAGGTTGTCGGCGTAATCGGTGATGACGAGCGTGTTGTTGTTCGGGTAGGCCGCAATGGTGTTGTTCGGCGCAATCAGCGGGCGCAGCACGGGTACGAGGTTAGTGGCGGACTCATAATTCAGTTGAAAAACCTGCGTGACAATTTGGTCGCCACGCAACTCGGTGCCTTTTCTCGGGTCGGTCGCAGAGGCTTGAATTTTTGCATCATTTTCCGGCACTACGCGGGCAATGCCGCCGGCCTCAACAATTGTGAAACCTTGCAAACGCAGGGCTGCCAGCAGCGTGTTGTAGGCTTCCGCTTTATTCACCGGTGCCTGGCTTTGCAAATTGATGCTGCCCTTCACCCTGGGGTCCACGACGAAATTCTTGTTGGTGAAGGTACCGATTGCCCGAACCGCAGATTCAATTTCCGCGTTCACAAAGTTCAGCCGTATCATGTCCTCGGCTGAGCAGACCGGTTGGGCAGCCATCAGTGCAGCCAACAATAAAGCGCTCAGCGTTTTTTTATTAAGCATATGTTTTTTCTGAGTTTTGTTCTTGCTTGCGTTCATGATCCGAGTCGGTACCTGTTGTTTTCCTGTCTGCCCATCTGGCTGAGCAGTCCTGTTAGCGCGACTTGCTGGGATGGACTGGGCGTGGCGTAACCTTTGAAGGAGAACCCGTCGGTTGCAGACCAGGCAGCCCGTCCTTCCAGCTTCAGATCTCCTGACAACGTGCTTAAATCCGCACGCAAAGTGCCCTGTTTTTCCACGGTAGCCAACACCTCATAATGCCCAAGCGGTTTTACCACGGAAAGCGCAGACTGTGCATCTTGCCATTGAATTTTCAGTGTAAACGCGCTGTCGCTAAAAATATCCGTCCAAACAATGCTGACATTTCCTGCGGGTTTGATGGTGTTCCAGGGGGTTCCGGTGGCAACCAGCCAGCTGGCCGGAAATCGCAACTGATTCCCGCTGATCCGCCAGCGGTTTTCCTGCCAACTGATCTGCAAAAGTTCAGGCATGATGGGGTGGCTCACCGAAATATCAGGCAAACCGCCACTTGCCACAGGCAGCCAGTGTGTATTCCAAACCAAGCGCCCTGGTAATGCCATTTTTGTCTGTCCATCGAAAATTGCGATCTGGGCGCTACCTCGCCAAACGGTGCCAGACACCGCCACAAGACTGATTCGATTGTCGCTGGCTTTTTTAAGGGCTTGATTCAGCACATCGGCAGGCAGAAAAAGCAGAAAGGCACTCAAAAACCCTAGGGTCATTGTCAAAAGAAGTCCGACTTTTTTCAATGACGTGCCCATTCAGGGTTTAACCCTCTGGGTCCAGACAGCCACCATGTCCACGGTGCCCGTTGAAACCTTGTTCAAGGTGACTGAGCTTAACGTCAGGCCGCTCATCCGTTCTGTGGCATCCAGCCACTCCAAAGCATCAGCGGCGGGAAGACCAGAAACCTCGACGCTGAACTGACCTTCAGATTTTTCGGTGATTCTGGATTTTTCAAGCCATTGCATCAGTGCCAGTCTGGATTCCAGTTGCTCTCTGGGCTGACCCTGTGCCACAGCAGCCGACGCACCTTGATTTTTTATGGACACAATGTCCTTGGACAGCGCCAGCACGCGAGCCGTAAGTACCTGTTTGTCAGCCAACATTTGTCGGCCCCGCAAGCTGGTTTGAAGTGCAGGTTCAATGGCAATCAGCCACACCAAGGCCAGCGCCACGGTTGCGAATAAAAACTTCACCAGTTTTTGTTCTCTGGCGTTGAGCTCTTCAAACCGGTTGCCCAGTTGGCGCAGCATGTTTGAGCGGTTCATTGCTCGCCCCTTGGCTTTGTCCAGACTGCCAACAACTTCGCTCTTTTCTTGTCATCGGTTTGCCAACTGCTTTTAATTTGTTGCGCGCGCAGGTTGTTGTCAATTTCCTGACGCTGCGCTTCAGACACCTCTGTGGCAAATACCATTTGCAAGCCTTGGTTTTCGTAAGAGACAGAACTCAAGCCGTTAAAGGGCAACATTGGCATGGCCGAGGCGGTGGCGTGAAGCAATTGTGTGTAGGCGGAGCCGGCAGATTTACGGTTTTGAGACAGCTGTTGTTTGGCCCTTTCCAACATCAGTACCGGATCTGCCACCTGAGGCGTATTGGGAAGCGCATCTTCAAACGCGCTGCTTACCATTGCATCGAGTTGCGAGGCCTGCCGGTTGATCTGCCATGCAAACAAATTGAGCAAGCCCAGACCACACAGTGCCACCCCAGCGGCCAAGCGCTGGGTCAATGTCCATGGCCCGGCATCGCGAACCAATCCTTTGCCCGCCCGTCGAATTTCACGTTCCGGCACCACTGGGGTTGCATTGACCCGCACCGCCAGTGCATCGCGTCCCAAGCATTCCACCGGCAGCCCGCTGGCCTGCTCCCACAGCCGGCCCGCCGACGGGTTCTTAGTGATCAGCAACAAGCCTTTGTCCAGCGCCACAGCATTTTGTTGCGCCCACCAACGCAGGCGAAGCACCCGTTGGCCCACATCGGTTTCCTGCATGGACCACGGCGGCGATGTCTGTGAACACACCCAAGTGGTGTCACCTTGTTCAATTAACCACAGCTCGCGGCTTCGCACTTCAAAGTGCAGGGCTTCGCAGCAAAGCTGTCGCACTGGAATTCCCAACTCGGAAAGCGTTTCCAGAATATTTTTGGCCTTGAGTTTTTCAACGCAAGACAGAACGTGTTTTTCCATGCCTGCGGCATCTGCAGGCAACACATGGTGTGCACTGACCCAAACATCTTCGATATTGCCCAGTACGGCAGGCTCCGCCACGAAAGACAAGGCGTCCTGCGCTTTTTTACCTTTGATTTTTGGCAGCTCAAAAGCCATCAGGCTGATGTCATCTGCATGCACGAAAACCGTGGCGGCCACTTTCGAGGGCAGTTCTGCCTGTGGCAGTTCCTGCGCATGCAGAACCCTGCCGTTGGCAGCCACCAATTCGTAGTAGACGCGCGTCGTCAAACCCTGTTGCCGGTCTGACTCAAGTTTCAAGCGAGACGGCCACCAGAGATACAGATTCAAATCCTTGCTCAATCTTGTCTCCAGAGCGTGTAGACCTTATTGCCCTCTCTTTGTATCAGGGCTTCTACTTTTAACCTAGATTCTTGCACTTGAACCCTGCCTTTGACGAGAAAAAACTGACTCTTGACATCAATCATGTCGGTTGAAAGCGTCTCTTGGCCGCTTCCGCCAACGCTTGCGCCCGGTATTCGGCTGCGAAAATCGGCTTCATCCTTGAAACTGGCCCGGTCACGGGTGCTCAGCATTTGCTGGATCACTGCATAGCTCAAGGGCGGCATCACACTGTAGAGCACCTCTGCCCGCGCTGTATTGGCATTGACTTTGGTGGTCACTGGCAACCACACCACCAGATTTTCCAAGGTGTCGATGGCGTTTTGATCAATGCCGCCTTCGCGTTTCAAGTCGCTCAGGCGCTGCACGGGTTCGGCTTTGGCCCGCCTGACTTCCTTGACAATGGTCTCGCTCATGCCGCGGCTCAAGCCCATTAACGCGCTGAGTCTGTAAAACGCTTTCACCTGTTTTTCACCCGCCCCACCTGTTTGGGTGAGATTGAACAAATTGAAACGCGCCTGGGCGTCTTCAATGTCGCCACTCAATCGGGCATTGGTGTTGTTGTCTGTGCCTGATATTTGCGGTTTGAGAGATTCATTCAAGCGCGTGTCTGCCAATGGCACGGCCCAAGGTTCAGCCAAGGTGTCTGTGGTGGACACACGGGCATCTTCACGCAAAATAACGCTGGCCCATTCTATGGCCGACTGCATCACCTGCCTTGCCTGTATTTTGGCGGCTTCATTCTGCACGCTGCGACTGACCTTATAAATCCGCCAGATCACGCCGCTGACCAATACCGTGGACAGCACCACCACCAAAAGCGCCGTCACAATGGCCACCCCGCGTTGGCTGGCAAATGTACCCGACCGGTTGCCCCTCATGATGCAGAACCCACCATAAATACGCGGTTGTACAATTTTCCTGTGGGCATCAGCACCCGGATTTCCACACCCAATGTTCTTGCCACCGTTGATGGATTGGCATTTGGCTCCACAACGGGCTGTGCCGTCTGTGCTGTACTTTCCGCTGGCGGTGGCAACACCACGCCAAAGTTTCTCTCAGCAGTCCAGCCTTTGCCCTCACTCCACAAGCGAACTGAAAACCCAGACACCTGAAGCGGCACTTCTTCTGCTGCAAACATGTTGAGATTCGCCATTGCCTTGGGGTTGCCGGTTTCCGAGCCTTGCAGCTTGGCCTTTAAAAACCTGGAAGACCGCAGCAAACGGCCTTGTTCGAGCCGCCATGTCACCAACAGTGCATTCAAGCCGTCTGTGGATGATTTTTGCAGTGTTTGAATTTGAAACCCATCGCTGAGCAACTGAATTTTTTCTCCCTTGTTGAGCAAATCATCCACCACGCCGTCCAGCGTTTCTTCGTCTTCAAAGGTGACATCAGGCCTGCGTTCATTTGGCGACCTCACCACACCCTCGTTTGGGGCCGGAGGTGCGATCGAACCACCGTTGCTGGCTGCAACATTTGCGGGTCCTGTCCGGGCGTTTGGAACGCTTTTCAAGTCATTGGACAATTGGCTGAACACAGAGCGCAACTGCGCCAGTTCTTCATCGGT
>JBEIKS010000155.1:0-6182 GCA_040379625.1 Burkholderiaceae bacterium | reverse complement strand
TACGATTATTTTTGCAGTGCCTCGCATTTTCGAAAAGTTCTATGGTCGTATCCAAGCCAGCGTTCGCGATTCCAGCATGAAGCGCAAAGCGTTTGAGCGATTGGTCGATGTTGGCTGGCGCATGAGCACTGGTGAGGGCGGCGTCATGGATCACTTCCAGCTTCCCCTGCTTCGCAGCAAGGTGGCAAAGCCTATTCTGGAGCGATTGGGCGGACGCCTACGACTTGCGGTTGTGGGTGGCGCAGCGTTGGACTCCAACATCGCCAAGGCATTCATTGCCATGGGTTTAAACATCTTGCACGGTTATGGCATGACCGAAGCGTGCCCAGTCATTGCAGTCAACCGTCCAGGCTCGAACGTGCCCGAGTCTGTTGGCCCTCCTCTTCCAGATGTTTCAGTCCGGTTGGGCGATGATGACGAATTGCAGGTCAAGGGCCCCAACGTCATGTTGGGCTATTGGCAAGATGAAATTTCAACTGAAAAAGCCTTGATGCCGGGAGGGTGGCTTCGAACAGGGGATGTCGCCCAAGTTATTGATGACCGCGTCTTTATTCGTGGCCGCATTAAAGACATTCTCGTGCTGTCAAATGGTGAAAAACTTTCCCCTCAAGATGTTGAAATGGCCATCATGAGCGACGATGTTTTTGAGCAAATCACCTTGGTTGGAGAAGGCAAGCCGTATCTGTCCATGGTGGCTGTCAGCGCAAATCCCAATGAAAAAGAATTGATCAAACGGGCAAACGAGAAGCTCAAAAGCTTCCCTCGCTACATCCGTATACGCCGTGTCATTATTACCAGAGACCCCTGGACAGTAGACAACGGTTTGCTGACTCCAACGTTAAAGGTCAAGCGTGCGAAGGTCATGGAAAAATTCCATGACCAAGTCGAAGCCATCTATTCTGATGGTTCAGCGGCAGACGCCTGAACAGCACTGCCGGAATAAAAAAGACCGCAGCAGCGGTCTTTTTTTTGAGTCTGAGACTGGTTTTCAGGGAGATTTTAAACTGTCACTTCGTCTTCATGCTCAGCATGTTCGTTGTTGAGCCGACTTAAAAACTCAATAGCGCGCTCTGCCGGTGGGCAAGTAGATCGTAGACCATCAATATGAGCGAACAGTTCTTCCGGAATGTTTTGCCACATGGGGTCTAAAACAATATCGATGCCCTCATGCCTTACCAGCTCGGACGCGGCTGAGAAGAAGCCGTCCCCTGTCACCAGCACCACCTGCTGAACTTGTCGCTTGTAGGACAAAGACGCCAGATCCACACCCATGCGCAACTCAAGTCCACGGGGACTGCCTGATGGCAGAAAATCGTTGTCCTCCAGCTCGTCTATGGTCACGCTTTTGTTGAGCAGGTCTTTTTGTGCGTCATCCCTCAAACGCCACCCGGATACCTCTAACGGTTCACCCAAACGGAGTGTCAATTTGCGCTTACGTTGCAGTTGCCTGTGAAATGCGTTTTTGAACTGCCCTTCTTTGGTCTTGCCAATTTCTATCAGCGTTTTTGACACTGGCAACGTGACTTTCTGTTCGACTACGGGGCTGTCATAAAAAAAGATTCTGAACAAATGTCGTTTTGGTTGGTTGCGCTCAAAAAGGTGCGCGGCACTGAGACGCCAAACGAGGTCAGCCATCGTTCTGCCGTCGAAGTGAACCGATTGGGGGAAAATCTGACGTACGCGTTTTACAAAAAAAGGTCCATCAATAAGGATTGCAGTGAGCATTTAAACAGGTCCGGTAAGTCTGTAATAAAAATTGGTTGTGGTCTCAATAGAAGAGAACAAAGCGTTTGAATACTCTACTGGCGCAACCAAAATGTCAATTAACGGCAACAAATAAAATTAACAATTAGGAGTAGTAATGAACAACGCCCCTCAGACAGCCAACAGCTTCTGGCTTTACATGTTGTCAAATGATACTTTTCAGGGGCCCTTGTACCTTGGGGACACCACAGACCTGACAGCCCGAATGGTTGAACATTTGAAAGGTGAGCGACGCGATTTTGCCCACTATCACAAGCTGGAAAAACTGGTGTACTTTGAAAGTTGGTCGGATCCCAACAAGTTCGCTGCCCGTTTAAGGCGTGTTCGAAACTGGCCACGGGACATGAGGATATTACTGATCGAATCGCTCAATCCTGATTGGGACGAATTGACAGGAAAGCTGTTCGATTCAATGGGTCTGGATAAACAGGAGTTGCTGAAACGCAGTGCCTGAGGGTGTTTCAAAGCAGTTCGTAAAAAAATTCAGTTTATTTTTGTGAGGTGCGATTTTTTTGAATCTGATTTGCACGTGTCGGGGTATTACTTACAAATACCTCACACGGAGCAACTCAAATGAACTCAATCGCTGATCGTCTTACCCGCGCTTACTGCCTGTTCAACTGGCTTCACGTCAAACCAATTCCTGAGCCAATTCGTTCAACACTCTCTTACGCCTCTTTAGAACAGGAACTCCTACAGTTGCGTGTTCAGCCCAACGACTTGTCGCTTGCTGCACAAAATTACTCAGATTCTTTTGAAGACAATCGCCTGGCTTTCATGGTGCGCTACAGCGGTTTGACCTGGTCGACCTGCGGAATTTTTTGTGACGCTGTTGAAAACGAAGCCTGGTTACGCACCGGAACACCTCTGCTGGTCACCTTCGAGCCTTTTAATGAAGACAAGACCGCCGGTTTGCCACGCGCCAACCTCAGCGATTTCATGTTCTTGAAGCCTGCCAAGGTTTGGGTGAATAACGGCAATGTAAAGAGCTTTGTGATCAGATGGAACGGACACGAGAAGCGCCGTATGGAAAGATTTGTCAGGTTGGCTGCTGCGAGATGTGGAGTTGATGTTCGTGTAGATGACATTCGCCAAAGCGATGTATTCCTGAAAAACCTGATGACAACCATCGGTGCTTGAAACACCAACTTTGGCGGATAGGGTGAGATTCGAACTCACGGTACGGCGGAGCCGTACACCGGATTTCGAGTCCGGCCCGTTCGACCACTCCGGCACCTATCCGTGTCGATACAACTTGTCGAAGCACGGATGTTATCAAACCGCGTGGGCTTAGTCGAATCCGCTTGCGCTTGAATGGCTTAAGAGAGGCTGCTCCATGAAAGACCAATATCTAATTCTCCTGTTCGCCTTCGGCTTCATGGCCGCTTACCGGTTCACCGTCAGTCTTGATCTACGCGGAATCCTCCAGATGACCCTGTTCGCGCTTCCATTGGGTTATTTGGTCGCCCAGGGCGAAGCAGAGGTGACGCCTTGGGCGTATGCCTGCCTTGTGGTTGCAGTGTGTTGGTGGTTCGCAGATCTCTACAAGATCATCAGTGTCGCCCGGGAAACTTACAAAGGCACCGCGCCCCGCAAGCGCATGGCGCCCGGTGGACGCCCAGTGGGTTCAGTTGCTCGCAAGCAAGCCCCCCTCTCGCTGAAGTCAGGTTTGCCTACCGTGTCTTCTCCTGTTAAAGAGACCGTGAAAATGGTGTCCATCAAGCCCAGCGATGTGCGTTACGGTGCAGTGATCGGAATGTTGGGTAACAAACCAATCTATGAATGGATATCGGCAGAGGGCTACCCCGGTAAAGCAGTTTATGTGGGGATTTTAGGTCAAGGTGTCGAGCTTGATGACAACGATGTGGTGCTTCCCCCTGGCTCGGTTTACCGATGGACACTGGAAAATTCGTTCGAGCGCGAGTTGGAAGCTGCCGAGACGGTTTAAAGACTCAGTATCACCGAATGAAAGAAGGCCGCGATCGCGGCCTTTATGACTTCTAATTGCAGAGCCTGAAACTTAACCCAGACGCTTCAGACCCCCCATGTAGGGCCACAGCACTTCAGGAATGTCCACGCTTCCATCGGCTTGCTGATAATTTTCCAGTACCGCCACCAACGTTCGCCCCACAGCCAGACCTGAGCCGTTCAGTGTGTGAACCCATTCAGGCTTACCGTCTGCACCTCTGTAGCGGGTTTGCAGCCTTCTGGCCTGAAAGGCTTCGCAATTTGAGCAAGAGGAGATTTCTCTGTAGGTGTTCTGCGCAGGCAACCAAACCTCAATATCGTAGGTTTTTGTCGCGCTAAAGCCCATGTCGCCAGTACAAAGAACGATGGTTCTGAATGGCAACCCGAGTTTTTTCAGAATATTTTCTGCGTGCTGGGTCATCTCTTCCAAAGCGGCTTCAGAGTCTTCAGGTCTTTCAATTCTCACCATCTCAACTTTGTCGAATTGATGCTGACGAATCATGCCGCGGGTGTCCCGCCCGTAAGCGCCAGCTTCGGACCTGAAACAAGGACTGTGGGCGGTCATCTTCAAGGGCAGTTGGTCTGCACGCAACAGATCGCCGCGAACAATGTTGGTCAGCGATACCTCGGCTGTTGGAATGAGGTACATCTTTTCACTGTCCCCGCTCTCCCCGCCTTTTGTGGTGCTGAACAAGTCTTGCTCAAACTTGGGCAACTGGCCTGTACCAAACAGGCTCTCCGCTTTTACAAGGTAGGGTGTGTAGTGCTCTGTGTATCCATGTTCGCTGGTGTGGGTGTCCAGCATAAACTGAGCCAAGGCGCGGTGCAGCCTGGCCATGCCAGCCTTCAGCACCGCAAAACGCGCGCCTGAAAGCTTTGCTGCATTTTCAAAGTCCAGGCCCAAGGGTTGCCCAAGGTCTACATGGTCTTTGGCCTCAAAATCAAACACCCTAGGTGTGCCCCAGCGTCTGACCTCAATGTTGCCGCTTTCATCTGTACCTATGGGTACATCGGCTTGGGGCATGTTGGGGACGTTTGCCAGCAGGTTGTTCAGTGCCGACTGCAGTTCTTCGAGGCGTTTTTTGCTGTTTTCCAGAGTCTCGCCTATGCCTGAAACCTCGGCCATTACCGCTGATGCATCTTCCTTTTTTCCCTTCAAAATACCAATTTGCTTGGACAGGCTGTTTCTTTTGGCCTGCAATTCTTCGGTTTGGGTTTGAATCTGCTTGCGTTCGGCTTCCAATGTGCGGAAGTTTTCCGAATCAAAAGAAAAGCCACGCGCATTTAAGCGGTTCAGGACCTGATCAAGGTCTTTTCGGAGTAATTGTATGTCGAGCATGGGAAGGATTCTGTCTGGTACCGTAGCGTTTAAATGGACTGATTGCCGTAAGGATATCAAACCCCCTGTATTTTTTACGCAACAGATGGGTATTGAGTGTTACTTTAAATTCACTGGCTTCGTTTTTTTGCTGCTTTGTCTTTGTCTGCCAACCAACGCAGCTTTTCCGCAATTTTTATTTCCAGCCCCCGCTCCACCGGTCTGTAAAACACTGGCTCTTCCATTCCATCAGGAAAATAGCGTTCTCCTGCGGCGTAGGCATCAGGTTCGTCATGGGCGTATCGGTAGGTTTTCCCTAGACCGATTTCTTTCATCAAGCGCGTGGGCGCATTTCTGAGATGGTCAGGCACAGGGTCAGTGCCTCGCTGGGCAATCAGCGCCTTGGCTACTTTGTAGGCGGTATAAACCGCATTTGATTTTGCTGCGCAGGCCAAATAGACGGTGGCTTGTGCAAGAGCGAGTTCACCTTCGGGTGAACCCAGACGCTCGAAGGCGGCAACGGCATCAAGGCAAATCTGCAGGGCTCTGGGGTCTGCCAGGCCAATGTCTTCGCTGGCCATCCGAACCAGACGCCTGCCCAGGTACAAAGGATCTGCGCCGGCCTCGAGCATTCTGCAAAGCCAGTAGAGCGCAGCGTCAGGGTTAGAGCCTCGGACGGACTTGTGCAGGGCGCTGATTTGGTCGTAAAAGCTGTCCCCCCCTTTGTCAAAGCGCCTAATGCTTTGCCCCAGTGTTTTGGCCGCAAGCGCTTCGCTGACTGGCTCCGTTTGGGCCCCCGGTGCTCCGCGGGTGGTATTTGCGACAGATTCGAGTGCATTTAAAAAGCGCCTTGCGTCTCCATCGGCCCACTGAATTAGAAGATCCAGCGCTTCAGGTGAAAATTGCCTGTTCACTGTTTCAAGCGCCCGGTGAGACAGTTCCAGCAATTCTTGAGGATTCAAAGACTTTAAAACATAGACACGGGCTCGCGACAACAAGGCGTTGTTCACTTCGAATGAGGGGTTTTCCGTGGTTGCGCCAATAAAAACGAACAGCCCAGACTCAACATGGGGTAAAAACGCATCTTGTTGTGATTTGTTGAAGCGGTGCACCTCGTCTACAAAAATGAGCG
>JBEIKS010000154.1:0-6192 GCA_040379625.1 Burkholderiaceae bacterium | reverse complement strand
CTGGACTACCTTGAAGCGTCGCTGGAACTTGACGTCTCGGTTCAGGATTTCTCTAGGGCTTCTGACCGGGCCATCGCAAAAATCAAGGATATTGTCGGAGAAGTACTCAAAACAACCGGCGCGAAACCTGACGCGGTGTTCATCACAGGCGGCATGGGCATGTCGCCCGTGGTACAGGGCAGCCTGCGTCAATTGTTCGCAGACGACACACGCATTGAAGTGGGCGACATGTTGGGCTCTGTGGGCAAAGGGCTTGGGCTTTGCGCCATGAATTTATTGAACCGGTCTGCCATCTGACCGCACTTTTACCACTAAGCAACCATGAATCCAATGACAGACCTACAGACAAACAACAACAGAAATTTTGTGTTGGTGACTTACGTGTTATTTGCGATTGGCGTTTTCACAGGCGGCATTTTCACGTTGGTGGGCGTCATTATGGCTTACGTGAAAAGAGCAGACTGCGCCGGCACCTATCTCGAAACCCACACCCAGTGGCTGATCAGCACTTTTTGGTGGGGCATGGTGTGGTATGTGCTGTCGGGTTTAACGGTGTTTATCGGCATTGGCTTTATCGGGTTTTTTATAACAAGTATCTGGTACCTCTACCGCATTATTAAAGGCATTGTGAGATTCGCGGACTCTCGTGCGGTTGCATGACCTCGCAAAGGTGCTGCAGGAAACAACCCGGAACCAGCCGCTGACGTAATATGGTTTTCATTGATGCAAAACGCATCACAAGCTCAATATGTTCAAGAGGGAAATACCATGTGCGGACGCTACGCCCTGGAAGGGCCTCTCAGCAAAATTGCGGAGTTTTTTCATGCCACTGTGCATGAGGGAACCGAATTCAGCAGCAGCTGGAACATCGCACCAACAGCCTGGGTGCCCGTGGTGAGAATCAACCGTGCAGGCGAACGGGTTCTTATCAATCACCGCTGGGGGCTGTTACCGCACTGGGCAGGCGGAGAAGGCATCAGCCTGAATCTTTACAACGCAAGGGGCGAAACCATTGCAGAAAAGCCCGCCTTCCGAACCTCATTCAAAAGAACACGCTGTTTGGTTCCTGCCAGCGGCTACTACGAATGGCAGGCACCAGGACAGGGCGGCAATACCCGCAAACAGCCCTACTATATTTCCCCGGCAATCCCTGAAAACCAGACAAGCCAACAGGCAACGCCAAACAAAGCACCCGTCTATTTCGCCATGGCAGGTGTGTGCGATCAGTGGGCCTCACCCAGAGGCGAAACCATTATGTCATTTGCCATCATCACCACCGAAGCCTGCGCTACCATCGCCTACATCCACCAACGTATGCCGGTCATGCTGGAGGAAAAAGATTGGTCGGTCTGGCTTGACCCGGAAAACCATGCCATTGAAACACTCACACCGATGCTGCAGCCAAGCAAGCAGGTTCAGGCTTGGCCTGTAAGCCTTGCGGTCAGTGCTGCGGGGCGGAACAGGCGCGACGCGGCAGATCTGGTTCTGGCAATTTAAGAAGTACTGGTGGCAATCAATTTTAATGGATTGAAACTTTTTGTAATCCATCTGTGTGGACGCGCACTTAAACTGGGCAACAAACCCCACAAGATTGCAGCCAGATGTCAAAAAACGCCCCCTTGCTTTTGCCCAGAAGCCGTATGTTGGTACTGTCGGGGTTGATCAGTCTGGTACCTTCAAGCTCATTTGCAACGGAGCTGCTGCAACGGGAAATTAACCGTGCAGACGGTTTTTCTTCTTTGAGCAAAGAATTTTCCAGCGACTACAAACTCACCGATGTTCAAGTGGCGGTGAAGCAGTGTCTGGAATTGCTCTCAAGCAGCAAGTTTCAGGAAGCCTCAAAGCGCTGTAATGCCGCGCTCCAACTAGAGCCCAGTAACTCGCGCCTGCAAATGCTAAATGGCTTGGTCTACCACATTCAATCGCTCGATGGCGACTCAGAAAAATCCGACCTCGCGGAACAAGGCTACAAACTGGCCTTGCAATTTGACTCCTCAAACTGGCAAGCCCACTACTTTTTAGGCTCGCTGTATTTTGAACAAAAGAAATACAGCAAAGCGCAAGACTCCTTTTCTGAAGCCCTGATGTTTGAAGCCAACGACATGGAATCCCTGGTCGGGCTGGCTGCGGCCTCCTACTATGCCAAAGACCCTGCAACCGCGGCCAGCGCTTTAAAGCGTGTTACGGCCCAAAACATGGAAAGCATAGACGTTATCCGTCTCGCAACTGTTGTGTATGCGGCGGTGGGCGATGAAGAAGCATCTCGCCAATGGCTTGAAAAGGCAAGGACCAAAGGCTTGCGTCCGGCACAAATCAAGCAACTGGAAGAGCGGGTTGCCCACTGGGGCAGGCTGCACAAGTCTGCGCAGGCCAGTGCCGGTCAGAAAGCGCAAAAAATGACGGTTCAATTTGACGGTGGCGGATTTGGTGCGCCTGCAGGCGGAGGCTTCGGTGGTGGTGGCTTTGGTGGCGGCGGTTTTGGTGCACCCGCTGCAGGTGGATTCGGTGGTGGCGGATTCGGCGGTGGTGGCGGTTTTGGAGGCGGCGGATTCGGTGGTGGAGGCGGTTTTGGAGGCGGCGGATTCGGCGGAGGCCAGCCTCCAGCCAGCAACCGCATGGTGTTGCTAGACGTTGTGATGCTAAAAACTGAAGACACGATTGCAACGCGCAAAGGGGTGAATTTGCTCAGTTCACTGAGTTTGCAATTCGGTGGCTACAGCAAAATGAAAGAGCGCATGGAAAATAGCGATGGTGTCACTAACACCACCACCATCACACGCGCCATCAGTGTGCCTGCCCTCACCTATTCCTTGAATATTGCCAACTCAAACTCAAATTTGAATGAAGTGTTGGCCAGACCCACCATTGCGGCACTCGACGGCGTAAGGTCTGAATTTTTCTCTGGAACGGAACTCAACGCGGCCGCTGTAACTTCAAGCACCACGACAGGTGGTGGCTCAATTTCAGTCCAAAAGGAAATTGGCGTGAAACTGGGGGTCACCCCGTTTTTCTTGTCAGACAACAAAGTGCGCCTTTCCGTGGATGCACTGAGAACCTTTATTAAACCACCCAGCACAGACATCAATTTCACTTTCAAAATTGAAACCTCGAAAATCAGCGTTACTTCCAACGTGGTGCTTGAGTTTGGTGAAACACTGGTCTTGGGCGGTTTAAGCGAGAAAGAAACTTCGCGCATTCGCGATGGTGTTCCGGTGTTGCAGGACATACCCGGCTTGCAGTACTTTTTTTCCCGGCAAGACACCTCCGATTTTCAGCGCTCTGTCATCATGCTGATCACGCCGCGTGACCCCTACTACACATACCGCCCAGACTTTAACAACGATCTGGACGACCCAGATCCAACCACAGCGCCCTCGAACAACAACGGTAGACCGTCGGGAGCTCCCGGCGGCTTTGGTGCTGCGCCTGGTGGCTTTGGTGCTGCGCCTGGTGTCTTCGGTGCTGCGCCTGCCGCCCCAGTCTTTGGTGCTGCGCCCGGTGGCTTTGGTGCCGCGCCTGCCGCCCCAGTATTTGGTGCTGCACCCGGTGGCTTCGGTGCTGCGCCTGCCGCCCCAGTATTTGGTGCTGCACCCGGTGGCTTCGGTGCTGCGCCTGCCGCCCCAGTATTTGGTGGCGCACCCCCCGCCGTTGGCGGTGCGCCAGCCTTCGGGGAGGCCCCTGCTGTAGCGGCGGCACCGGAGGGCAACAATCCGTTTCTGCAATCCAAGGCGTCAGAACCGGCCGCACCAGTGGTCAAGCCCAGAATCAACAGACCAACACGGCAGTTAAGAGCCCGTTACGGCGATTGGTTCGAGCCTTATCCAACACTCGAATCAGTGTTTAACCATTTGGGTAAAACCACGCTGTACCGCGAATTCAGAACAGGGGATGTGACTCTGGAAAGATGGGACAGACAAAGTTCGACCTATGAGCGTCTGCGGCAATCGCTGGACTTTCTGTTCTATTGAAAGACATGCCGATATGAAACCCGTAACCGCTATTTTCACCACCCTGCTGCTCTGCATGTCAGCCTGTTCAACAAACTCGGTTCCCAACGACTTTGGCGACAAACTCATGTCCATTGGAACTGCGTCAGAAATTGGTGTTTTCCATCCAATCGGCAAGGGCATTTGCAACTTGGTCAACGAATACAGGGAAGCCACCACGGTACGCTGTATCGCCTACACAACCGGAGGCCCTGACTACAACGCGCAGGCCGTTGGTGTGGGCGACTTGAGACTGGGCTTTGCATTTTCTGCGTTGTCCAGAACGCCCTCTCCCACTTCTTTACGACACGTGCTGACAGTGTATGAAGCGCCGATTGCACTGCTTGTAAAAAAACAGGCCGGCATAAGAGAACTCTCGGACTTGCGTGGCAAACGCATGAACATCGGTAGCCCAACCTCTGGTAAACGTTTGTTGATAGACACGGTGTTCAGAAGTGCAAAACTCAATATCAAGGAGTTAAGTGTTGCCAAGGAACTTGAAACCAACGACATGGTGGAGTCTTTCTGCAACAATGAAATTGACGGAGTTATTGAGGCTTTCAGCACGCCCAATCCAATTTACGAACGTTTAATCAAGCAGTGTGATGGCGAACTGCTTGCGTTAAATGAAAACCTGATTGCGCAACTCATCAAGGACAATCCGAAACTCGAACCCATGAACATCCGGGTCTACGACAGCGTCACAAAAACCGAGACCACACGCACCACCGCCGGGCAAAAAATTATTTTGGTTGCCCAAGAGAACACCGATCCGGAAGCGGTTTACCGATTTTTAAAGTCTCTGCTGACAGACCTTGACAAGGTCAGGGCCATCAACCCGTTACTGGCGGATCTCGACTTGCAAAAGGCGCTTAAACCGGTCAGTGGCTTTCCCAGCCATGAGGGTGTGAAGCGCTATTTGAAGTCAAGCGGCATCAAGAGGGACACAAACCAATGAAACTCACCTCCATGCTCAAGCCGTCTGTCGTGTCTACAATCAAGCGCAGTGTTCTGGCCTTGTGTGTTTTTCTTTCCCTTCCGGCACAAGCCCGTGATTATGAAAAAGTAAAAACACTCACTACAACCAAAAATTGTTCCTATTGCGATTTGCGTTACCTGGACCTCAACAACAAGGACTACAGCAAGGTCAATTTCAGGGGGGCTTACTTGTTCGGAATCAATTTTGAAAACAGCAGATTGATTGCCTCAGATTTCGAAAGTGCAGCCCTCTACAACGCCAACTTGAAGCGTGTTGACTTAAGCAATGCCAATATGAGCAAGGCCAAACTGCAATTAAGCAACTTGTCGGAGGCCACGCTGATTGACGTCTACATGGTGAATGCAGAACTGGGTGGCGTGGTTCTCAATGGTGCAGATCTTTCGGGCGCCAATGCACGCACCACCATGTTTTACGACGCCTACATGCCCGATGTGTTTGCCATCAAAGCCAACTTCAGCGAAGCCGACATGCGTCGCATCAATGCACGCAGAGCCAATTTTACCGATGCCACGCTTTCTTACGTCAGCATGGGGCAATCTGAATTGCAGGAAGCCACCTTCATTCGCACCAAGGCGTTCCGTATTAACCTGACCGATTCCAACCTTGGCGGCGTGACCATGAAATACAGCAACTTTGCATTTGCGCGCTTCAAAGGGGTCAATCTGGTCAATGCCATCCTGGATGGCAACAACCTTGAAAGTGCAGACTTCACAGATGCGAACTTGTTGGGCGCAACCCTGACCAACAACTCAACGCGTGGTGCAAACTTTTGCCGCGCAGTAATGCCAGATGGCAACACCGGAGCTTGTCCATGAATTTGGTTGTCAAACTTGCGGGTTTATTGTTGATGCTCGCCCTTGCTCCCACAGTACTGTTGGGAAGTAGCGTCGCACATGCGCAAACAGGCATGTCAAACCAGAACTTTGGCAACCGCTTGTTATCGATGGCATTGCTGAAACCGCATCTGGATGACCTGCGTCAAATGCTGATTGACTTGGGCAGCGTTAACTCGCCTGAGATGGCTAAATATTATGAAGCGGCCTTGGCGCAACGCATCAACAACATTGTGCAAAATCAGCAGCGTGTCAAAGATACAATTCCAAGCGCTGAAATTGCAAAACGTGACGGCAGTATGCAACCCGATATGCGTCAGGCACTACAAACCCTAACGCAAATGAATGAGCAGCTTTTTCCGAAGATTGCTTT
>JBEIKS010000153.1:0-6193 GCA_040379625.1 Burkholderiaceae bacterium | reverse complement strand
CTCATTGAGTTGGGTTACACAGATGCATTCAGGCAATTTGAACAAACGCCATCGACATTTTCCTGGTGGGACTACCGACAGTTGGGCTTTCAAAAAAACCGTGGCTTGCGAATTGATCACATACTGCTGAGTCAATCTCTGACCCCGCGCCTGACGCAATGCGAAATCGACAGAATTCCCAGAAAGAAAAAACAGCCCTCAGACCACGCCCCCATTTGGGCGCAGTTAAAATGAATTTACATATTTAACACTTTTAATTCTGTTTTTTCACAATTAAGCGGTCTATGACTCGCTTTTCACCTCATATTCGAAGGTAATTTAGATTCAAACTGTAAGCTCAGAGAAATGCGTTCCGTTCGACGAACGCAGGGAGAAAAACAGTGTTGAATCTGCACACACGATCATTTGCAAATCAAATAAGCACCGTCGGAGGTGGCCTGATCGGCCTCTCCATCTCAGTCATCATTGCAATCTCCGGAGTTATTGCAAGCAACACTGTAAAAAATGAGGCTGACAAAGCGCTTCAGTCTCAAGTCCGAGGGTTGGAGCGTCAAATTGACGCCGCCTACTCTGGCGTAAAACTCAACACAGAGAAACTCGGGGCCCTATTCAACAGCCAGTTTGCAGACGGCTTGTCTGTTCTCGAAGACAAAACTGTGATGGTCGGAGAAGTGCTGACCCCAGTGGTTGAATACCGGGGCAAGCAACTGAATCTGAACTTCGATCTGGTGGATGAATTCACGAAAAACACCGGCGCTGTTGCAACCATATTCGTTCGCAAGGGCGAGGATTTTTATAGGGTTTCAACCAGCGTTAAAAAGGAGAACGGTACCCGTGCAGTGGGAACTGCACTAGGGAAAAACCACCCCGCCTACAACACGCTGCTGCAAGGAAGCTCTTATTTGGGGCAAGCCCGCTTGTTCGAAAAAGAATATGTGGCCATGTATACCCCCGTTAAAACGAGCAACGGGCAAGTCGCTGCCGTGCTGTTTGTTGGCAACAACGTGGACGCCACGCTGGGCAGCATTAAAACGTCATTGATGGAAACAAAACTGGCGGGGGCATCTGTGCCCTTCGTGGTGCAACTGGAAGGCAGAAACAAGGGCCGTCTGATGTTCCATGGCTCACAAGAGGGCAAAAACCTGTTCGAGGCCATAGGCACAAAGGGTGAGTTTGCAGCGTTCACCGATCAGTTGGCCAGCGGCAAGCCTGCACTGATGAAAATTCCAGGTCTCCCAGAGCTAATTGGCGACGGTGCACACACGGCCGCCATTGAATTCACAGACGGTTGGGGTGGCGTTGCAGTGGTTGCTGCTTCAAAAACTTCAGATCTGTATGGATCCGCCACAAAATTGGCCATGGTGATGCTCATCATCGGTTTGCTGGCCGGCGCAACCACCATTGCACTGCTCTATTTGTTCAGCAAGAATTTGGTCAAACCCATGAAAGAGATCACACAGATGGTCTTGAAACTGGGCAATGGAGATTTGTCAATCCGTGCAGGCACGGCGGGCCATCAGGCCAACCAGAAAACCAAGAACGAGCTGATTCTATTGGCTCGGGGCATGAACCGCATGGCAGAGCAGATCACCCAACTGATTAAAACCGTCAAGGATGGCGCAAGCAGTGTGGCCAGCGCTTCGTCTGAGTTGGCCATCGCATCCAATGAACTGAGCAACGGCGCACGCAGTGAGAGCGAAGCGGCTGCCGGAATGGCCTCGGCAGTTGAGGAAATGACCTCAAGTATTGCGAGCGTTGGGTCAAGCGCCGAAGAAGCCAAATCAATCAGTCAGCGTGCCAATGAACTCGCATCGAAGGGTTTCACCGCGATCGATTCCGCCACACGGCAAATGCGCAACATCAGCGATACAGTTGAATCCACCTCCAGCGTGATTGTTCAGCTTGGAGATCAGTCCAAGCAAATATCTGCGATTGCCGCCATTATCAAGGGCATCGCAGAGCAAACCAACCTGCTTGCGCTCAATGCTGCCATTGAGGCGGCACGGGCTGGTGAACAGGGCCGTGGCTTCTCCGTGGTGGCCGATGAGGTTCGCAGGCTTGCCGAACGCACCAGTGAATCAACTGAAGAGATTCGCGGAATGATAGGGGCCATTCAAATCAGCGCAGACACTGCTGTTGGGAACATGCAGATCGCAGTGAGCAGCGTTGGAACTGGCGTAAAAATTGTTGAAGAAGTGGGTCAGGCGATTTCACAGATTCATCAAGAAGCCAGCAATGTGGCAATGGCAGTTGAAAGTATCAACATGGCACTACATGAGCAGAATTCGGCTTCCAACAGCATTGCAAGACAAGTGGAAACCGTGGCGCAAATGTCAGAAGAAAACCATGCAACCGCTTCTCATTCTGCGCAGGCCGCCCGACACATGGAGCAGACAGCTGCTGCCATGATGTCGGCCATTCAAAAATTCAATGTTCAAAAGTCTGCCTGAGCGAAGACTTTAATCGGAAGGTTGGGCTTCAATGCCCAACTCCTGAATTTTTCTGGTGATGGTGTTGCGCCCTATTCCAAGTTTTTGAGCCGCCTCAATTCTCCTGCCGTTTGTAAATCGCAAGGCTGCCTTGATCAGCGTGGATTCAAACTCTGCTGTCAGTTGGTCCATGATGTTGGCACCACCCCCCAACAGCGACTTTTCAGCAACCCGGTCAAGCAACTCCATCCATGTTTTTTCCTCAGCAGCAGCAGGCGCTGCTGGCAAGGAAGCTGCAGCATGCTGATAACCAGCATCTGAACGCAGAACGCCAGGCTGCTGATACGCATCTGCAACTGACTGCGGATAGACTTCACCATAACGCTCTGTATTTGAGGCATGCGACAAGGTCGCCGGTGGCTCAGTACCGTGCAGACGCACAGCGTCTTCGGGAGCCCCCACAGCGGGCGTGAGGGATGCGACTCTGCCAATTCCAGCACCCAATGTCATGGATCCACCTGAGCGGTGTAGCGCCTGCGCCGTGCCAGAAAGGTCGTCTACGGTGGGAGAGACAGTCAGAACCGCCACAGGCAGATTTTCAAGTACCTCAGGCGGTAAATCATGCAATTGAACGGTTTGCGAAGGCGCCATTACCGTCAGCCAACGACACAAATTCTCCAACTGTCTGACGTTGCCCGGCAAGGGCATTTGCGTAATGGCTTGGACAACAGGTTCGGAGAGGCGTTTCGGATCAACACCGAGATCCTTGGCACTGCGCATGAGGAAATACCGTGCCAACAAAGGAATGTCTTCCCTGCGTTCGCGCAACGCGGGCAGGCGCAGACGAATTACATTTAGACGGTGATACAGATCTTCCCGAAACAAACCCTGACGAACCCGTTCTTCAAGATTCTGGTGCGTTGCTGCAATGACTCGCACATTGGCCTTGATCGGCTGATGCCCGCCTACCCGGTAATAGTGCCCATCCGACAAAACCCTCAACAGGCGCGTCTGCAACTCTGAGGGCATGTCTCCGATTTCATCAAGAAAGAGCGTGCCCCCCTCGGCCTGCTCAAAGCGACCCCGACGTTGAGTGGCCGCGCCGGTGAAAGAACCGCGCTCATGCCCGAACAACTCGGACTCCAGGAGATCCTTGGGAATGGCGGCCGTGTTGAGCGCAATAAAAGGCTGGCTGGCACGCGGGCTGTGCTTGTGCAGGGCCCTTGCCACCAATTCCTTGCCTGAACCCGACTCGCCGGTAATAAGCACGGTGACATTGGACTGAGAAAGGCGGCCAATTGCCCTGAAGACGTCCTGCATGGCGGGCGCCTGCCCCAAAATTTCAGGAGTCTCCTCGGTGGGCTCATCAAGCACCGCTTCCTTCGGCGCCTCAGACATGGCGCGATGAATGAGTTCCACGGCTTTGTTTACATCAAACGGCTTGGGCAAATATTCGAAAGCGCCACCCTGAAAGGCAGACACCGCACTTTCAAGGTCGGAGTACGCCGTCATGATGATCACGGGCAAGTTGGGGTGTTGTTCCCTGACATACTGCAGAAGTTCCAGCCCCGACTTGCCCGGCATGCGGATATCAGAAATCAGAACACTGGGAAGGTCTGTTTCCAATGCAATAAAAACGTCCTTGACCATTTCAAACGTTCGGCAGGCAAACCCTTGCCGTGTAACCGCTTTTTCCAATACCCAGCGAATTGATTGGTCATCATCCACCACCCAAATTGACCGCATTTCGCACATCCCTTGCTTGTTTATAGTTCTACCGATGAGTTTCTGTCCAGTTCCTGCCGTTGCATCTGCATGGGCAAAAGAACCCGAAACGCCGTACGACCTGGTTGGCTGTCGCAATCAATGCTGCCGCCGTGTTGTTGCACGAACGTCTGCGCCAATGTGAGACCTAAACCGCTGCCACCTTCCCTGCCTGAGACCAACGGGAAAAAGATTTTTTCCCGCAGATCGACCGGAATACCCGGGCCGTTGTCGATTACTCGCAAGTCCAATGCCAACCTGTGACGCTTGCGATGAAGGGTCAATTGTCGCACCACTCTGGTGCATAGAACGATCTTGGCCTCACTTTTTTGGATGTGCTCAGACAAGGCCTGAGTAGCGTTGTGCACGATATTGAGTATGACCTGAATGAGTTGTTCAAAATCACCGTAGAAATCGGGAATGCTGGTGTCGTAGTCGCGAACAATCACCAAACCCTTGGGATGCTCTGCAAGAATCAAGGACCGCACACGCTCGCAGACCTCATGAATTGAAATCAGTGAAGGCACATGAGGCTTTCGATGGGGGGCCAACAAGCGATCAACCAAGGTCTGCAAACGGTCAGATTCCTTGATGATAACTTGCGTATATTCTTTGAGGCTGGGGTCGTCAAACTCTCCTTCCAGCAACTGGGCCGCCCCCCTGATGCCCCCCAAGGGGTTTTTGATTTCATGGGCAAGGTTACGGATAAGCTCACGATTTGCCTGCGACTGGTCCAGCATCCGGCTTTCACGGTCTACCTTCAATTGCTGCTCAACTTCGCGCAATTCAAACAAAATGGCGTCGCTTTGCGGGTCTGGCAGCGACATGGTGACATGCACCTGGAGCGGAGAAAACGAACCCCGCCGCAGATCCAGCAATTGCCTGTTCAGAGAACAGGCGTTCAACCACACGTCGGACATCATTTTTTTGAGTTGTCCGCGATTCAAAAACAGCAATTCTATCGGTAACCCCATCAGGGCACGCTTGGCAATTTCCAGCAAATTTTCGGCAGAAGAATTTGCAAATGTCACCTGCCCATTTTTATTGACCATTAAAACTGCGGTTGCCAATAAATCAAGACTGGCCCAAGGGTCATTAGCCGACATACTTACTCTCCGATGAAATGCATCAAGGACGTTTTAATTTTGAAATTTCCCGCTTCAGACTTCCAATGCTGGCTTCTGAACGAGCGATTTCGCCCTGAAGCCGTGCGTCCGTTGAAGATTGCCCACGCTGGCGCAATTCCAGCAAGCGCCCTTCTTCCTGCAGCAATTCCTGTTCCAGAATTTTTCTGCGGTCCACATCCCTGTCAGACGCTGGGGAGTCGGCATATTGGCCGCCAGAAGATTGCATAGAAGTACCGCTAAAAGTCTTTGTAGGCGATGCACCTGCCCTGTTGGCAGGCATTGGAGCGGCCGGTGCCGGCACCGTTAAAACAGGCTCAAGATTGAGTTTTCGACATTGATCTGTCTGACCGGTGTTTTGATAGGTTCGAGTGCCTTTTGCGTCAGTGCAGACATACATGTCCGAACCTGCGCTGGCGGGCAGAACATAGGCACACAACAGCAAGGCTGAAAGCGCGGAAAAAAATCGGGGGCTAAAAATTAACATCGAATTAAAAACGGCCCCATCGGGGCCGCTTTCCAGAGACACGAGTGAAGTCTATTTTACAGACCGTAGTACATGTCATACTCGATCGGGTGAGTCGTCATACGGAAACGGGTGACATCTTCCATCTTCAAAGAGATGTAAGCGTCAATCATTGCGTTGCTGAACACACCACCACGGGTCAGGAACTCACGGTCCTTGTCCAGATAGTCCAAGGCTTGATCCAGACTGTTACACACGGTCGGAATCTTTGCATCTTCTTCTGGAGGCAGGTCGTAGAGGTTCTTGTCTGCGGCTTCGCCCGGGTGAATCTTGTTTTGCACGCCATCCAGACCTGCCATCATCTGGGCAGCAAATGCCAGATAAGGGTTGGCTGACGGATCGGGGAAACG
>JBEIKS010000152.1:0-6276 GCA_040379625.1 Burkholderiaceae bacterium | reverse complement strand
GGTGGCTCAGGCAACCCTGTGGATGACATTGTCGATGACGTGATTGACGATCTTACAGGTGGTGGTGGTTCAGGCAACCCTGTGGATGACATTGTCGATGACGTGATTGACGATCTTACAGGGGGTGGTGGTTCAGGCAACCCTGTGGGTGACCTGATTGACAATGTTACCGGTGGTGGTGGTTCAGGCAACCCAGTGGGTGACCTGATTGACAATGTTACCGGTGGCGGTGGCTCAGGCAACCCGGTGGGTGACCTGATTGACAATGTTACCGGTGGCGGTGGTTCCGGTGGCTCTGGTGGAGGCGCTGGTCTATTGGATCAACTGGCCGGTCTGGCCCCCGCGCAAACCTCAGGGGTGGCTCCTTCAGGTCTTCCAGATCTCGATACAGGCGGTCTCTTGGGCAATTTGCTCGATCCAGGATCCGGTGGCCTGCTTAACAGCCTTGAGCCAGCGGCAACAGACGCTGATTCTGCCGCCTTACCGTCAGACACACCCACACAGACTGCAGACTCGCCGCTACAAGACGCCCTTGACTTGGGTCAGGGCCTTGGCAGCGCGCTGTCTTCCGCTGCGGGTTCAGATGCAGCGAACCTGCCGGATATAAACGGCCTGTCTTAAATGTGTTTCTTTGTGAATTCCTGAATCTGTTTCAATGGCTGTGAAGTAACACTTGCACTGGCTTGGTGGTTTACATCAACTGATGTACACCCATCAGAGGGGGCTGCAAAGGGTAAAACCGATGTCAGAATTACCTCATCCGAGTTAGTGCAAGACAGCACGCAGTGCAGGGAGAAGCAAAATGAACGTTTTCGACATTAATAGCCAGCAAGTACAGTCCGCCCTCAACGGGGGGCTTTCGGCTGACGCACTCGGCAGTTTGATCAAGGAAATCGAATTCAAGCTGGAAAGCCTGATTCCGTTGGCTAATCACTCTTTTGCCAATATTGTGACAGAGGCTTTTGATGCGTCCAGCAAAATGCAGACGCTGAGATCTGATTCTATGGTCAGTTTGATGAATGAGTCCAACCGCGCCGTGTCTGATTTGTTGTTCACCGCGGAATCTCAGGCAAACACGGTTCTCGCATTCGATGAACTGCCCAGCCCTGAAATGTTGTTCTCAGCCCCAGAAAACGTGCCCTTCATTATTCGAATCAGCAGTTCTGGTTCGAGTTCGCGGTTCAACGATTGCGACCTGCAAATGACAGGTTCCAGCATTTCATCCAGCAGCGACCCTTTTGGCTACTCCGGCTTTAATTCAGCCCGTCTGGACGCCTGATCGCATTTCAAGCTTGGGGCCTGCGGGTTAAGCGGGTCAGGCATTTCGTTTCGGAAAGGCCACCACGTGGTCTACATCCAGCCGGATGCCTATCTTTTCACCGATGGCGTGGTTGTGGTGGCTGGGTACCAAAGCCAGCAGTTCCATACCGCCTTCGGTTTCCAGCGTGTATAAAAAATCTGCACCCCTGAAAGATTTCCGCTTCACCCTGGCCATGAGTTCACTCGCGTCATCGTGTGTGATGTCGTCTGGCCTGAGCAGCACATCCAGCGTTTTGTCATGGTCCAGCGACTCAGAGCGCAGCGGCGACTTCAGCGATCCCAACTCAATTTCCACGCCTTTTTGGGTCAAGCGCCCCTCTACAAACACACCCTGACCAATAAAGTCTGCCACCGCTCTGGACGCTGGTTCGTGGTAGAGGCGGTACGGTTCGTCCCACTGGGCCAAATGTCCCTCTTGCAGCACGCCGATGCTGTCTGCCATGGCGAAGGCTTCATATTGGTCGTGGGTCACCAGAATGGCGGTCATGCCGGCAGCTTTTAAAATGTCGCGCACTTCATGCGACAGTTTTTCTCGCAATTCCACATCCAGATTGGAAAAGGGCTCGTCCAGCAAGATCAGCGACGGTTGGGGCGCCAAGGCTCTGGCCAGCGCCACCCGCTGTTGTTGCCCCCCAGACAATTCGTGGGGAAACCGTTGCGCAAAAGGCGTCAAACCCACCAGATCCAGCATCTCAGTAACCCGTTTTTCACGTTGGGGCGGCGCAAGTTTGGTCAAGCCAAAACCAATATTTTTGCCCACCGTGAGGTGTGGAAACAGCGCGTAGTCCTGAAACACCACACCAATGCCACGCTTTTCAGGCGCCACCCAGGTGTTGTAACTGTTCACAGATTGCCCCTTGATCCGTATTTCTCCGGAATTGGGTTGCAAAAAACCAGCGATGGCACGCAGCACAGAGGTTTTGCCACAACCTGAAGGGCCGAGCAGGCAGGCAATTTCGCCCTCAGCCAAACTGAAAGAGAGATCCTGTATGACTTTTTTCGAGGTTCCAGGGTATTGAATCGTTAAATGATGCAGTTCGAGCAGTGCGGACATAAAAAGAAGTTAGAATTATTCTCAATTAGAAATCTTAGGCCATTGTGCCATGAAGTGGGAGTGTATTTTTGCGTCAGGCATCAGATAAAAACCGCTGGTGGATTGCCTTGGTCGGTCTGGCCTTGCTGCTGCCCCTGTGCAGCCTGATCGGCATGGCGTTCCAGGTGGAAATAGGGCCGGAAGGCACCTTGCCCCACTTGCTCATCACCGTCATTCCTGACATCACACTGCAAACGCTGTTGTTGTGCTGCGGGGTGGCTGTGCTCACCAGCAGCATGGGTGTGTTGTCAGCCTGGTGGGTCAGCAGCACCGAGTTTCCGGGGCGCCGCTGGATAGAGGCTTTGCTGCTGTTGCCCATGGCCATGCCTTCTTATGTTATTGCCTACGCCTACACCGATGCGCTGCAGTTCTCCGGCCCCATTCAAACTCCTTTGCGGGCCATCTTGGGTGAACAGTTTCGCCTACCGGAAATCCGGTCTTTGCCCGGCGCTATTTTTGTGCTCAGCGTCGTGCTGTACCCCTATGTGTATTTATTGGTTCGAACCGCATTTACAGAGCGCAGCGCCAATTTGATTGATGCCGCCCGCAGTCTGGGTTGCGGACCGGTTGCCAGCTTTTTCCGGGTGGCGCTGCCAGTGGCCAGACCTGCGGTTGTCGCTGGTCTTTCCTTGGTCTTGATGGAAACCCTGGCCGAATACGGCGCACTGAACTACTTCGGTGTTCAGACCTTCACAACGGCTATTTTTCGTTCCTGGATGAATCTCGGTGATCGCAGCTCGGCCGCCATCATTGCGGTTTTATTGTTGTGTGTCATGTTGATGTTGATGGCTGCGGAGTCTGGCGCTCGCGGCAGGGCAAAGTTTTATACTCAAACGGGCAAGGCCAGCAAACCCCGCCGGCGCACGCTCAGTGTCAAAGCCAGCCTAGGCGTTGCGTTTCTCACCTTGATGCCAGCCATCCTCGGGTTTTTTATCCCCATGTTCTTTTTGTTGCGCTTGGTGTTTCAATCACAAGAATGGGTGAACGCGGACCGTTACCTGTTGTGGGCCGGCCATTCAGTCACGCTCGGTGTGCTGTCTGCGCTCACGGCGCTCAGCCTTTCAATGGGGCTCGCTTATGCAAAGCGCAACGGTACCCGCTTGTGGATACGCGGCATTCACCATGCAGTTTCTTTGGGCTATGGTATTCCCGGTGCCATTATTGCCATTGCGGTACTCATACCCCTGGCCAGGTTGGACCAATTCATGACGCTCAGCTTGGGGCAGGGCGTGTTTCCCATACTCACGGGTTCCATTGCGGCCTTGGTGTATGCCTATTGTGTGCGGTTTACTTCAGCCTCGCTGCAGTCTGTGGATGCCGGTTTGCAGCGGCTGACGCCCCACATTGACGACTCAGCGCGGGTGTTGGGTTGCAGCAGCCGGCAAGTGTGGTGGCGTGTGCACTTTCCCATACTGCGCGGCTCCATGGCCACCGGTGCCTTGCTGGTGTTTGTGGATGTGATGAAGGAATTGCCCGCCACCTTGGTGTTGCGGCCTTTTGATTTTGACACGCTGGCCGTGGTGACCTACCAGTTCGCAGCCGACGAGCGCTTGGCCGAGGCGGCGCTACCGGCGCTCACCATTGTGCTGGTGTCTTTGCTGCCTATGGTGTTGCTGATACGCCAGAGCATGAGCCAGCGCTGAAACCACGCGCCCACCCGCCAAGTGCTGCCTTCAGTGCAGTTTTCAGTGCAGTTTTCAGTGCAACTGAATCTGGTTGATTTCTGCGTCTTCCGGTAATTCTGCGTGCATCAGTTCGCCTTCCGGGTTGGGGTACAAAGGCGCGCCGCAGTCCTCGCAATATTCCAGCGGAAACCGTTCTTCCAGCATGTGGACATTAAAAATACCCACTTCATTGAGCAGCGCCTTGATGCGATTTCTCACCACCGGATTTTCCGGTTCGGTGGACAGGTCTTTTTCAAACATCGGGTCGGGTTCGTTGCCGAACTCTTCGCCCAGCAGCGTCCAGACCACACCGTGCACCACTTCGTCCGAACCGCCCACTGTAATGCCGATGCGGTATTCATCAATTTCCCCGCGATCTACAAATGCGCCTACGCTGGCGTGCAAGTCGGTGGGACGGGCATTGATGGCCGTTTCCAAGAACGACACCGAGGCTTTCAAGGCGTAGGCGCGTGCCTCTTTTTCAGCGTTTCTGCAGGCTGAGTAGAGTCCGTTGGGCAACACCATTTCTATGGTGCAACCTGGCAGCAGTTTCTGAAACACCAGCAAGGCATGTTTGCCCCACTGCGCCTGCACTTCTTCGCGGTTCAGCATGGGTCCGTTGCCGCCTATGGTTTCTTCCTGCCACTTGAACATTGCGCCGTCTTTTGGGGTGCTGATGCAACCAATCAGGTAGCGGACATCAGAGAGAAAATGCTGGGTAACCGGCAGGGTGCTGTGGTCGACAGTGATGCGTTGCTGATTCACCGCAGCCTCGCCCAGTTGCTTGGCCAGTTCAGCGGCGGCGTTGTAGCTCGGGGGCAATTGGTCAGGGCTGAACAACAGGTCTGTCAGCACAATATCGGCCTCGGAGGCCAGCAGTTGCCCTTTGAACAGCGTGTAAATTTCTTCCATCCGTGCCGGTTCTATCCGGCCAGACGGAATGTTGTAGGTGGACCACGCCAGTATGGGCGCTGCGATCAGTAGAACATCGGATTTCGGGTTCAGGCTCGGCGACTCCACAGAGGTTTCGAGCGCAAACGCCAACTCGTCGTAGGCCTGCAAGTGGGTTTCGTAGAGGTAATCCAGCGACTGGTTCAGCGTGGTTTCACTGTTGCCTGCCAAGTGCGGTGCAATGGCGTTCATCAGGCGGATTTTCCAGAACCGGCGTTCAATGCGGCTGCCCGCGTCGGCTAACAAGATGGCCAGTTGTGCCAGAGGCTTGGCGTATTTTGAAAGCTTTGAGCGGGCGGCTGTGTTCAGCGGTTTTCTGCGCATTCGACGGTTTCCTTTTGATTGGACTCTATTTTAGCGCGTTCAAACCAAGGGCGCTGTGCGCCCTCTAAAGCTTAGTTAGGTCTAGTCCATTCCGGTGGGGCCCAGAGGTGTTTCAAACGCAAGCCCAGAGGTCCGGGCTTCATTACATCCTTGAACATGTCAGACCATTCATGGGTGTTGAGCAACCAGAGGTTCTGTGTGGCGGGCTGCTTGGGAATGCCGTAATCCACTGGGTCATCGGCGCTTTCTTCCTCAAAGGTGCCGAAGAGACGGTCCCAGATGACCAGCATGCCACCGAAGTTTTTGTCGATGTAGCGTTCGTTGCGGCCATGGTGCGCCCGGTGGTGGCTGGGTGTGTTCATTACAAACTCTATCCAGGGGTGGAATTTTCCAACCGATTGCGTGTGTATGAAGTATTGGTACCCAAGGTTCACGCCGTAGGCCAGCATCACCATCCAGGGGGCATAGCCCAGCACCAGCATTGGTGCCCAGAAAAACTGGTGCAGGTTTACGCCGTAGAACATGCTTTGGCGCATGGCTGTGGTGGTGTTCATGTTTTCACCGCTGTGGTGAACCACATGGGCGCACCAGAACCAGCGAACGCGGTGGCTGCCACGGTGAAACCAGTAATAACAAAACTCAAGGCCGAACATCAGTGCAGCAAAAGAGAGCGGTGTCAGTTCCAGCGTCTGAATGCGCAAGGCGTACAAACCGTTGAGCAGGGCGCTGATGAACAACCCCCACCACACCAGTTCCAGTGTTTGGTAACCCAAGCCCAGCAACATGTTCACCGCAACGTCTTTGCCTTTAAATACATCGGCGCGCTGGGTTTTTTTCATGTGCCGCCACTCAATCAGGGTGGCCAGCAGAAACAGGGGGGTCAGCCCTTGTAGAAATACTTGCTTCCAGTCCGGGTCCGGCCCG
>JBEIKS010000151.1:0-6374 GCA_040379625.1 Burkholderiaceae bacterium | reverse complement strand
CTTTTCTTCGCCGCTGAGCGCGGCGTCGCTTGTTGCGAGGTCGAACGGGCGTCTTGCCTGACTGTCCTTCCGAAACTCACACAAACCTGCCCCCTCTGGAACCACCAGCCTTTTTTGCGCATCAATTCACTCAGCACGCTGGTTCGACTACGCGGGAAAGTTGGCCTGCCAAGGCGTTAGTGCCGCGTAGCTGGCACAGGTGTGAGGCCCTATTTGGAGCTTGCCTGGTTTGGTTTGGTTGGCCTTTAGTTGGGTTGTGTGAGGTCGATTTGACAGATGGTTTTCTTGCCATTATAGTGGTGGGCTTTTCGGGGCGTAGCGCAGTCTGGTAGCGCATCTGCTTTGGGAGCAGAGGGTCGCAGGTTCGAATCCTGCCGCCCCGACCAGTGAGCGTTGGCATTTTTGTTTTAATACACTCTGCCCGTAGCTCAGCTGGATAGAGCATCGGCCTTCTAAGCCGAGGGTCGGGGGTTCGAGTCCCTCCGGGCAGGCCAAGGTTTGTTGTCGGTTGTTTTTTAGTGGCGGGGTTAGCTCAGTTGGTAGAGCAACGGATTGTGATTCCGTCGGTCGTGGGTTCGAGCCCCATACCTCGCCCCAAGTTTTACCAGTATTGATGAGTGCTTGAAATATCAAGGGTCTAATGCGTGTCTAGCGTATTGGGCCTTTTTTGTTTTTGGGGTCGCAAACACGGTCTATGATGAAAGTGTTGTCTTTGATGAATGTACTGTCTCTGTTCTCCAGGCAGATATTCGTGGCATGGCAGGATTCATCCGAAGTGTTGAATTATAGATTCACGTCATCCTCAATAACGGCATCATCTCCCGTGTGCATTCCATCGCAGTTCCGCAAAGCTCGAAGGCAATCTTGCCTCGCAATCGACACAAAGTGCCCAACGAATGTCATCTTGCGGTTTTATGTTGATATGATCATAATGGTCAATATGCATTTGGAGGTGTCATGATCACACAAGTAAACGCTGTCAATTTCCGTCAAAATCTCGGGGAGATGCTGAATCGGGTTCAGTATCGGCACGAAACGGTTGTTATCAACAAGGATGGAAAGCCAGTTGCGGCTTTGGTCGATGCCAGGCTTCTAGAGCGAATTCGTAAGATGCAAGGGCGCTTTGACGCGCTTTGTCAGCGAATTGAGGCTGGCTATGCCGGTATGAGTGAAGCAGAGGGACTTGCAGAAATTGATGCGTTGGTTGCCGATGAGCGACGTACGCACTCGAAGACAGGTCCGCTTTGAGCGCAGGTAATTCCTTGCGGGTGGTGCTGGATACCAATGTCCTTCTGTCAGGCATTGCGTTTCCGTCCAGCATTCCCGGAAAAATTATGTCTGTATGGCGTCTCGGGGCACTGGAGGTCGTGCTGTCCGACTTTATCCTCGATGAATTGCGGCGGGTTCTTCCGCGACTTGAGCATCGTCACGGACTGACTACCGCTGAGATTGTTGATTTGGTTGATATTCTTTCTTTGCAGGCAGATGTGGTTGAGCCGACGGACTGTCTGGACCATGACCTTCGCGATAGGAATGATTTGCCCGTGTTGGGCACTCTTTTAAGCGCAGGTCAGCACGAGCATGTCGACTGGTTAATCACAGGAGACAAGGATCCTCTCATGCTTGCCAACAAGTATCCGATCATTACACCCGCTCGATTTTGGGAATTGCACGGCGGCCTTTGAGTCATCTTCCGCTTCCCTTCCTTTTGGCGGCATACGGATCGGTCCTGCTGCCCGACTGCCTAAGGGTGTTTTCATCGTTCACCCAAGCGAAGATGATGATTCTTGTCTTTGAGTCGAAGCGGAAAAAAAGTCGGAACCGGCGGCCGATTTTCGCCCGTCGCCAGTGGCGTAAGGCCGGGCCCATCGTATTGCCTTGACGGTATTCGTCTCGATTGGGGTCGTTTGGAACAACCTCGTAGATCAATTTGGATAGGGCGGCAAACAACTGAACGTTGGCGTTCGATTCGTAGCCGTCGGGGTCCTTCAGTTTTGCTTTTTCAACCGCGCTGTGGAGTTTTCTCAATTGTTCCGAGAGGCATTCGTGGAAGAGTAGTGTCCAGCCATTGCGTTGAATCACAGTTCCACGTCGCCTTCGATGTCTGCATGCAGATCGACTGTTTTGTTTAGCGTGGCCAGCATGGCCTGGGTCAGGTCGTCGGGCAGGGTGCACAAGTTCTTGCCGGTGCGGATGTCTGACTCCAGCAAGGCCAGGAAACTACCGATGGCAGGGTCTTCGTGCTCGGAGTCGTCTGCCCGGGTTACGATCACTTCAGTCCCGCGCAGGTCGAATGCGACCTTACCACCGTAGTCGACACCGAGTGCCTGACGGATGGGTTTGGGCAGGGTGATCTGGCCTTTGGCTGTGATGGTGGCCACTTCGTGAATGTTGGGCATGTTGAAACCTCCGAGAATTGAAAAATAGTAAGGAAAAAACCTTACCCTGTCAATGCGCAAGCTCTCGTTGTAATCGGGACTCGAGGTCCGAATGGTGGAGGCTGGGCCTTCTAAGCCGTACGAAGTTCACATCCGGGAGCGCGACTGCAACGGTTTCAACTGTTGATACCTTCCAACAGCAGGTGGGCGTCTGCCGCGACTTTGCTCATTTGATGATTGCGCTGTGCCGGGCCCTCAATATTCCCGCGCGTTTCTCGTCCGGGCTGGATTACGGTGCAGATCCCGCCCTGGGGCGGCGGATTTTCATGCGTATGTCGAGGTTTATCTGCAGGGTGACGCTGGCCTCACCACTTGAGAAAGGGCGGTGGCGTCAGGGGATTTTTTGAGAACCACTTTCCGGCTGTTTTGAGCAGCATGGGGTGAAAGCCGGCGTCGGGAAACTGCTGTTTGAGTTTCTTCATGTAGGCCGCAGGAACGCCGCCGCGCACAAGGCCCAAAGACACGTCGGCAAGATCCGCTTTTCTGAATACTTCCAGCAGGGGGAATCGTCTGTTCAACTCGCCCTTGATGGGCCGTAGTTGATGGTGCAGGTCTATCAACAGCCGGATCTCTTCTGACCAGCGTTCCAGTCCCTGTTCTTTCAGATATTGCTCAGCCTCGCGCACAGAGGGCGGCAGGTAATCGACAGTGTGATCAGACCAAAGACCGATGTCGTGAAAGCAGGCTGCAATCATCAGTTTTTGGCGCTCTTCTTCGGAACAGGGTGCCAGCGCAAAGCAGCAGTGAAGCATGCGGTAGACGTGGTTCTTGTAGCCTTGATAATCGTCGCCAATGCGCGATTTCCATGCCGACAGAATCTGTTCGACCAGGGGAAGTGAGTCTTGAATATGGTGTTCTGTACTGCTGGACATGGTGATGGCCTTTTGGTTTGTGTTGTCGGGTTTGCGGCAGCTATTTACCGGTCGGCTGTCGCTTGAAAAAGCGTACCCCAGAAAGCGGGTGACATCAGCAGTGCGCCGATGAGTGCCTCAAGTAAACACCCGCCAATGTTTTTGATATGACGGTTCGAATCCATAAAAACCGAAAAGACGCGGCCTAGCAGGGCACCCAGCCACGCAGCGCCCACCACACAAAAAACCAGACTGTTTTGAGCAAGCAGACAAAAGATGCCAAGCGATACGAACAGCCCGCCGTAGGTTGCCCGTATTTCTGATTGTCCGTTTGGCCCTAGAGGAGAAATGCTGACGAATGCAGCCGCTTTCGCCGGAAAGAAAAGCCCCAGAGCGCCGAGTAGAAGGGTGGCAATTGCTCCTGCATTTGCCAACATCAACGAATAGCTCATCCTTGCGTCAACTTTTTTATGTAGATCATGGGAGTAGTTCGCTCAACGTTAGTGCACCTTGTTCAAGGTATGAAGCGGAGAATGGGATGGTTCGCCCATGCAGATTCACAGAAAGAATCAACTCGGCATGCCCTTCAAAAAACCGCTGATCAGCATCGCCAATTCATTCTCGATCGCCTTGATTGTAAGGCCCAATTGTTCGTGGCGCCCGGTGGCCCAAGCGTCAAGCAGAAATTCACAGGTGTTCAGCGCTGCGTGCAATTGAATCAGGGTGGGTGTGGCGATACCCATTTTCTTGAACATTGCTTCCATGTCGCGACATTGCTGCAAACGCTGTCGGTCACGGTGTTGTTGCGCAGCCTCTGATTGATAGCACAGTGCATTGAGGTTTTTGCGGAACATGATGGCGCGCTCGTGTTCGGCAAGCAGCAATTCCACCAACTTTGGAACGGACGCCTTGGATGGTGGTTTTGCAGTCCACTGGCCAATCGCAGTCCATTCTGTTTTAACCCATTCGTCATAACAGGCCAGAAATACCGCTTCCTTGGTTTCGAAGTATTTGTAGAAAGAGCCCACTGCCACGCCCGCGTGTACCGCAATGTGGTTGGAGTGCAGTTCATGCAGCGGGCGCTGGTTGAACAATTCGAATGCTGCCGAAAGTATTCTGCTGCGTGTTTCAACCGGGTCTCTGCGGCGCTGCGTTATTTCAGTTTTTGTCATTCTGTCCCATTCACGGTGGGCAATGGCAAACCGGCTACGGTCCCTGTACTGCAAAAGATCGCCGACGACAGCTTCAAGTGGAATGTGGGATATCGCATCATGCCCCCCCTTGTGGTGCTGTCGCGATCCAGTCTGAATGGCTTCAGAAAGGGCATGACTTCGTAGGTGATAAACAGTGGTCCGATGAGGATGTTGATCGGAGAGTCCAGCAGTTCAGGGTGACGCTTTTCAAAAAAGTGTCCCAGAAACTGGATGGCCCAACCCAGCACAAACAGCAGTGCAGAGTACATGAGGCCACTGAAGATTGGAGCACCTGAAACGCAGAGAACGGCAACTGGGGCGAGCAGTGCAAAAAAGCCAAGCAAGGTAAACCCCGCATGGAAAGACCGCTGAAAGATGGGCATGGATGCCAGCGCCGAAAAAGCTGCAACTGCATACAGGCCTCCCAGCGAGAACAGCAAGGCTTGCAAACCCACTACGATGACGGGAATGCCCAGTAAATGCAGGAAGCGGTTCATGCCATTTTGGTGGATGGCGGCGTAGGCTACGAATTCGCTTTGAAAGCGTGCCATTGTTGGCGTCGGGTGATCAGCTTGCATGATTCGCAGCTTCCAGTGAGCGGGCAAACGCCATGAACACCGGAAAGAATTGTTCAGGTGCTTCAAGGTAAGCGCAGTGACCGCCAGAAAACAGTTCGAGCTTGTGATTCGGTACGGACTTGATGGCGTCAAGGCTGCCTTTAAGCGCAACAACGCCGTCATCCTTGGCCCATGCAAAGAGAACAGGACATTGGATGCCCGGCATCATGGCGCGGATGTCGCCTTCGGGTGCCTTGAAGCTGTTCCACGCTTGCTGCATGACCCGCGCATTGTCGTAGCCCGCCTCAACAATCCGCTGACGCTGAGCCGCCGCATGGGGACCGCGGAGCAGGGCACGACAGAACAATCCAAAAATGACCGTGAAGACTGGCGACCGACGCAGACCAAGACCAGCGACACCGGCCATCATCGAGCAGAATGTGGTGGCAAGCCAGTTGATGGGTGCAAGACCGCCCGGATTGCACGCAACCACTGCCTTTATGGCAACAGGATGGTTGCAGGCAAAGCGCAGTGCAGCGGCGCCACCGATCGAGTTGCCCAGCAGGATGGGGTTTTGAATGTCCAGGGCTTTTAAAAAGCCAGCCAGGATCTGTTCGCAACGCGCAGCGGTAAAGGGCTCGCGGTCGTCAGATGAGCGCCCGTGTCCGGCCCAATCGATGACGATGACGCGGAACCCGAGTGCGGACTGCATCATGCGCCGGAAATGCTCATAGTCGCGACCGCCTTGGGCGGTAGCATGCAGGCAAACCACGGCTTGGCCGCTGCCTTCATCGCTGTAGGCAATGTTGATGCCGTCGACACTGATTGTGCGACAGGGCTCCTGTACGCCAGTTAGATATTTCATATCATATAAATTAGTGATATCGATATCATTATCATATCAGGTCGGGCGGAAATTGCAAGAACTTTCGGGAATGGGGGGCAGTTACTCAAGTGCCAATCAAGGGCCATCAAGCCGACTTCGGCTGTCGCGGATTGAATCTTCAGGCCTTGGTTGAGTCTCTCAGCCCCCAAAGACCAAGCGCGTACATCAACGCAAAGGAGGTGTTCAAAACCGCGTTTTGCCAGAAGCCACTGTAAATTGAAAATGTGCTGTCGGGTATGTACCAGAGCAGCAGAGAAAGGATCAGCATCTGCCGGATACCGACAACATCGGCAGCGTCGCTGCTTGGCAGCTTTCGCACCAGCATGAACATCAGCGCCCCCCAGCCCACCATCAGTGATCCCATCACGGCCTGGGCCAATTCAATGTATCGGACAGCCAGCGGGTCGAACGCGTTGAACTGCTGGGCATTCTGAAAAATCAATAGTCCG
>JBEIKS010000150.1:0-6381 GCA_040379625.1 Burkholderiaceae bacterium | reverse complement strand
GTTTTTCGGACATTCCCGTGCGACTCTCCCAAAAAATCAGGCGCGCCGCCATGAAGCTTCGGCAAAACAGTTCTGCGGGCAATGTACTGAAAGAAATTGCTTCATTGCGTCCAAAAGACTTGATACCGGTGATGCCTTCGGGCGCAGATTTTACAACGGGCAAGGTCATGGGCGTTTGCGCTGAAGCCATGGTCAAGAAGTTTGATGTAAAGCGCGAAGACTGTGACAAATTTACGGTCCGCAGTCATGCGCTGGCAGTCAAGGCGCAACAAGACGGGCGTTTCAAGGAAGACATTATTCCGGTACACGTTGCCGCGCTTAATGTCACGGTTTCAGCAGATGACACACCAAGGGCGGATTGTAGTTTAAGCCGCCTTGGGAAAATGAAACCCATCTTCGACAAACGAACCGGAATCATTACGGCGGCAGGCTCTTCACGCTTCACCGATGGTGCAGCGGCCTTGCTGGTCACCAGTGCACAAGCGGCGCAAGACATGGGGCTGCAAGCCAAAGCTGTGGTGCTTGACTACGAACTGGCAGCGGTTAAAGACCTGCACACCGAAATGCTGCTGGGCCCTGCCGTTTCGATTCCAAATTTGCTGCGCCGCAACCACCTCAGCATCAGCGACATTGATGTCTGGGAACTGCACGAGGCATTTGCCGCGCAAATTTTAGCCAACGTAAACTGTATGGCAGAACCGCAGTTTGCCGATGAATACCATGGCGCAAACACCCCCGGCCTGCTTCCCATTGAAAAGCTCAACACCTGGGGTGGCTCGCTGTCTTTGGGAAATCCGTTTGCAGCCACCGGTATCCGCTTGCTGTTCACCGCTGCGAACCGATTGGCCGCGGAAGGCAAACGCTACGCCATTGTTTCAAGTTGCGCAGGTGGTGGCCTTGGCGCTGCCATTTTGCTTGAAAATCCAAACCTAACTTCACGGAACTGACGCATGAACCAACACGACTTTCCGACGCTGCTGCATTCCTTGGCGTACTGGGCGAAAACCACACCGAATCGCGTTTATTTCACACAACCCCTGTCTGAAACAGAACTGGTGCATTACACGTGGGCAGAAGTACAGGACCATGTAAAACGCATGGCGGCGTATTTGCAGTCATTGAATGTGCCCGAGCGCAGCAACATCGCCATCATTGGAAAAAACAGCGCGCAATGGATCATGGCGGACTGCGCCATCTGGATGGCTGGGCATGTCTCAGTGCCCATCTACCCAACCGTGAATGAGCAAACCTGCCGCTATGTGTTGGAGCATTGCGAAGCCAAGGCTGTATTTTTAGGCAAGCTTGAAGAGTTATGGCCGGTCATACAACCCGCCATTCCAACCGACGGCAGCATTGAACTCATTACCCTGCCCTTGGGACCGAACATTGAATCGGCACGCTGGCAAGACATCATCATCAAGCAGGAGCCCACACAGGCCCCGTTTGAACCTAGACAGGAAGACTTGGCCACCATTCTTTACCCGTCGGGCAGTACAGGCAACCCCAAAGGCGTGATGATTACGTTTGGTGCCATGACCATTTCCCTCAAAGGCGTGGCTGAGTGCTTTGGCATCACTGAAAACGACAGAGCCTTGTCATACTTGCCGCTGGCCCACGCAGCCGAACGTGCGGTGGTGGAATCGGCATCGCTTTTTTACGGTTTCAGCGTTTATTTTGCTTATTCACTCACTACGTTTGTTGAAGACCTGCGCCGCGCCAACCCGACGGTTTTTTTCAGCGTACCGCGCTTGTGGACCAAGTTTTACAATGGCATCTGCAACAAGATTTCTCCACGTACCCAGAAAATTTTATTCGGCATTCCCGTTGTTTCCGGCCTGTTTAAAAAGTTCATCCTCAACAAACTGGGACTGGGCAATGTGAGGCTTGCGCTCAGTGGTTCCGCGCCGCTGGCGGCCTCCTTGATACAGTGGTATCGCGATCTCGGTCTTGAGTTGCTCGAAGGCTACGCAATGACTGAAAACTTCGCCTATTCCCACGGCGGACGCATCGGCAACACCCGCTCCGGTTATGTCGGACAACCCTACCCCGGCGTGGTTTGCCGCATTGCAGACAATGGCGAGATACTGGTGAAGAGCCCAGCGATCATGATGGGTTATTACAAGGCGCCGGAACTGACAGCAGAAGCATTCACGGAAGATGGTTTCTTGAAAACAGGAGACATGGGCGTCATTGATGATCAGGACAGACTCAAGATCACAGGCCGGGTCAAGGAGCTTTTCAAATCAAGCAAAGGCAAATACATTGCGCCGGTGCCCATTGAAAACCGCTTGGCTGGCCACTCGCTGATTGAAGCTGTCTGTGTGACGGGGCCATCATTTGCGCAACCGTTTGCACTGGTGCTGCTGTCGCAGGAAGGCCGCGAGCAAATCAAGCAGGACACGGGCCTGGTGGCGGAACTGGAAGCCCTTTTACAGTCAGTCAATGCGCAACTTGAACACCACGAGGTGCTGAGTTGCCTTGTGGTTATTAAAGACCTCTGGAGTATGGACAACGGCTTTTTGACACCCACCATGAAGATCAAGCGCAGTGTTATTGAAGAACATTATTTGACGAAAGCGCAGGCTTGGGTGAAGCAAAAGAAAGCGGTGGTGATTGAAGAATAAGAAGATGGAGAAATCATTAGATATCTTAAAATGAGTCTGTCAGAAGAAAATCTTTCACAGTGAATTCTGTGCAAACACCCATAAATACGGCAAACTGTTGGCTGAGTTTTAGGTCCACCCTCCTCGGAAGAAACAATGAAAAAAACTGTAAAAACACTGGCCCTGACCCTGTCAATGGCTCTCGGCGGTATGGGCGCAAGCACCACAACAATGGCGCAGGTAGCGCAAATAAAAACCCAAGCGCCAGGCTTTCACCGAGTGATGTTAGGCGACTTTGAAATCACTGCCCTGTCTGACGGCACTGTGAAGTTGCCCGTCACCAAACTGCTACACGACAAACCAGAAAAAACCAGTGCCCAGTTAAAGAGCAACTTCCTTGAAGATGTTGTGGATACGTCGGTGAATGCCTATCTCATCAATACAGGAACGAAACTGGTATTGGTGGACACAGGTGCCGCCGGCTTGTTCGGCCCAACGTTGGGCAATGTGCTTTCCAACCTGAAGGCTGCGGGCTACAGCCCTGAACAGGTTGATCACATTGTGATCACACACATGCACCCTGACCACGTGGGTGGCCTGATGAACGAGGGCAAACCCGCCTTCCCCAATGCCAGCCTCCATATCGACCAAAAAGATGTGGATTACTGGCTGAGCAAAGCCAACATGGATGCAGCGCCTGAAGACAGCAAGGGCTTCTTTCAGGGCGCCATGGCCTCTGTGAACCCATATATTGCAGCGGGAAAACTCAAGCCTTTCCAAGGCAACACAGACTTGTTGCCCGGCATCAAAGCAATATCCACTTATGGGCACACCCCCGGCCACACCATCTACACGGTTGAGAGCAAAGGCAAGAAATTGGTTCTGTGGGGAGATCTGATGCACGTGGCAGCGGTTCAATTCAACAACCCCGCCGTAACCATTGCGTTTGACACTGACAGCAAAGCCGCACGCGCCCAAAGGGAAAAAGCGTTTGATCTGGCTGTTAAGGAAGGTCACTTGCTTGCCATTACCCATGTTTCCTTCCCGGGCATGGGGCATTTGGTAAAAATCAGAAATACTAAAAACTACACCTGGATTCCACTGAACTACCAAGGTTTAAAATAATGCTTGCAAGGCCATCGTAGTGTTTTCGATGGCCCTGCCGCTCAACCAACACACCAAGGGTCAAGCCAAAGGAAGTGCCTCTTTACCCGTCAGTTGCTTGATCAAGCCTGCGCTCAGGCGGGTTGCCTGACCGAAGATGGACAATTGCGGATTCGCACCAATGCTTGTCGGGAAAATGGACCCATCGTGAATCGATAGGTTCTCGATTTGCCAGTGCACGCCATCGGGTCTGACCACGCCATTTTTCTCTGACCCGGACATTCGACACCCACCCATGACGTGCGCGCAAAACACCTTGGTCATGCCTTTTTCCATCTTCAATTCGCTCATCAGCGCCTTGAACTCAGCAAAAGTTTTGGTGGCTCGATACCGCTCATGGACAGGGAAGACTTCTTTGGCCCCCGCAGCAAACTGTATTTCCCCCATGGCCATCATCGCTCTGCGCGCACCATCCCAAATGTAGTCATTCAACGGATAGTCAATGATCGGTGAACCGTCTTTCTGCAAGACAATCTGCCCTCCCTTGCTTTGCTCATGAAAGCCGTCTCGCATCAGGGCAATTTGCAGATGTATGTCTGGAAGCCGCTTCATCATTTGCTGATGTGACTCTCCATCGCCTGGTAACACCGTGGAAACCAATACCGGATGAATTGGAGGGGTTTCAATTTTAAAACCGATGCGCCCGTCAAAGCCCTCTGTATTCATGAAGTGGTCGCTGTACACCGTCTGTGGTGCGCCATTAAAACCGTCCACCCGCTCGGGCATCAATGAGGCAACTGCCACCACAGGGTGCAAGGTGGTTTGCGAGCCCAGGATACGGTGCGGATCGGGCGTGCTTGAGCGCAGCAACAAACCGGGGTTGTTGATCGCACCACCGGCAGCAACGTAATGCTTGGCCACCACCCGAACCTTCACACCCGAGGCAAACAAGCCTTCAGGACCCAACGCCTCACACACCAACGAATTAACCCGTTTGCCCTCAAAGACAAAACGTTGCGCACGCAAACGAGAATAAAGTCTCGCCCCGGCTTCCATGGCAGTAGGAATGCACGTTACCAACATGGATTGCTTTGCATTTACAGGACACCCCATGCCGCAGTAGCCAAGGTTCCAGCAGTTACGCACATTTCGGTTAATGTAGCCGAAGCTCAAGCCCAACTTCTCGCAACCACGCTTTAATGCGTCGTTGTTTTGATTCGGCGGGACATTCCACTCACCCACATTCAATCGACGCTCAGCCTGCTCAAACCAGGGAAGCATGCCCTCCACTGTTTGACCATCAACCCCGTAGACCTGTCGCCAATGCTCCAAGGTGTTTGCCGGGGTTCGAAAGCTTGAAGTCCAATTAACGGCTGTTGAACCGCCAACAGCGCGCCCCTGAAAAATCGAGATGGATTTATCAGTGGTGGTACGCCCGCCAGATTCTTGATAAAGCTTAGAAAACGCATCAGACTCGCGCATTTTAAAGTCACGTGAGGTCTTCAAAGGCCCCTCTTCAATCAACAAAACGTCGAGACCTGCTTTGGTGAGCATTTCAGCGGTAATGCCACCCCCGGCCCCGGTTCCGATGATCACAACATCACAGGTCAGTTCAACATCTTCTTTCAGTGTGCTGGCATCAACTGCTTTCCATCCACGCTGCAATCCTTCGTAAAAAGGATCTGGAACCAGTTGGTTCAGCGTGTTTGTGGTCGTATCTTGCATCTTATTTTGACTCCGTACAAAAAGATCTCAAACCAAATTAAAAGGACGGGTGTAACCAATGTCAGCCCAACTCATTTCACCGCTGTACCACGCCCCAAGCACAATATTGTGCAGACCGCTGTAGGCAGGTCTGAGCATGGTCAGTGAATGGAAACGCAAGCCGGTGAGAAAGCTGGACAGCTCTTGGTCCGTCGCCAACTTCCATTCCGAAGCCGGGCCTCCCAAGAGTCTGCGTCCCACCGGATGGGTCAGCATATCCAACAGCTCACCAATTTCTGCTTGAGCCGGCGGGGCCAGGCCTGAAATAGCCGCGAGGACGTTCTGCTTGCATGTTGCCAGAGCACTTTCACGCTCGGCAGCAGGCGTTGGCAAGGCAGGCCCTAAAAAGCCACGTATCAGCGCCTCCAAAAGTCCATGGTGTTCAGGACTCAGTCCGGCTGATTGAAAAGGACGCAGCGGGGCCGCAGCCCAAAAATTAGAAAACTTAATTGCCAACGCGGTGGCGGTAACGGCAGTCGCGCCCAACCAAAAAAAGCGCCTTCGATTCATTTAGGCCTCGCAAATGTTTGTAGCTGCATCAAGATCTGTAACCCATGCACTGTCAGAGAATAACCCTCAGAGGTTAGCGGATAAGCCGCTTTGGATAACCAACCGCGATATCTTTTTTTGTGAATCTTGGAAAAAAAAACAGAACACCGAAAAAAATTTAAAACACTCAGTGAACATTTTTACAAAATATGTACTTTTCATTCATTGAGGCGCATTTCTTCATTTGTGTGAAATTTAACCAATAAAATCATTGCTTTGCCGTAAAATATCCGTGCACAACTGTACACATTAGAGGCGCACACCTAGTTTTTTTCTTAAAAACAGGTTGCCAATTTCCTACTCTGATGGCTTAATGAGTGCACAGATGTTCACAAACGGAAAAGCAAATGAGAACCAACAG
>JBEIKS010000149.1:0-6394 GCA_040379625.1 Burkholderiaceae bacterium | reverse complement strand
GCAATCAGGCCGGTTTTCTCCAGCATCATGCGGGTGAATTTGTCCATACGGGTGGCGGTGGTGGGGCCGGCGGGGCCGACCACTTCGTCGTGGATGGGGTCCACGGGACCCACGTAGTAAATCACCTTGTTGGTGAAATCAACAGGCAACTTTTCCCCCTTGGCCAACATATCGGCAATGCGCTTGTGCGCGGCATCTCGGCCTGTGAGCATTTTTCCATTCAACAGCAGTGTCTGGCCGGGTTTCCAACTGGCCACTTGTTCTGGTGTCAATGTGTTCAAATCAACACGGGTGGATTTTTCCAGGTCTGCTTTCCATTCGATTTTTGGCCAGCTGTCGAGTGAAGGCACTTCCAGTTCGGCGGGGCCGCTGCCATCGAGTTCGAAGTGAACATGGCGGGTGGCGGCGCAGTTTGGAATCATCGCCACAGGCAATGATGCAGCGTGGGTCGGGTAATCGAGGATTTTTACATCAAGTACGGTGGTCAGGCCACCGAGACCTTGAGCTCCTATGCCCAGCGCGTTGACCTTCTCCATGAGTTCCAGACGCAATTCTTCGACCCGGCTGAGCGTTTCGCCACGGTCTTTCTTTGCACGTACTTCATGAATATCGATGGGGGCCATCAAGGATTCCTTGGCCAACAGCATGGCTTTTTCAGGTGTACCGCCCACGCCTATGCCCAACATGCCGGGAGGGCACCAGCCAGCGCCCATGGTGGGAACGGTTTTCAATACCCAATCAACAATGGAATCCGAGGGGTTGAGCATGACCATCTTGCTCTTGTTTTCTGAACCACCACCCTTGGCGGCGCAAGTGACTTCCACGTGGTCGCCAGCAACAATTTCGTAGTGAATGACGGCCGGTGTGTTGTCTTTGCTGTTGGCACGGCTGCCAACAGGGTCGCGCAGTACGGAGGCGCGCAGCTTGTTGTCCGGATTCATGTAGGCGCGTCTAACACCCTCATTGACCATGTCGGTGACGCTCATGGTGCTGTCCCACTGCACATTCATGCCCACTTTCAGAAACACCACACAGATGCCGGTGTCCTGACAAATGGGGCGGTGGCCTTCTGCGCACATTCTGCTGTTTGTCAGAATTTGAGCGATGGCATCTTTGGCCGCAGGGCTTTGCTCGGTTTCGTAGGCCTTGCCCAAGGCTTGAATGAAATCTTGGGGATGGTAGTAGGAAATATACTGAAACGCATTGGCAATTGAGTTGATGAAGTCGTCTTGCTTGATCACTGTCATGGTGAGGGTTCCTGAAGGAGGTGAGTTTGTATTTGTTGTCGCTGTTGTTTGTTCAATGTGGTTTGTCATGATGCTGCATCAGTTTGTCCGTGGCGGCAATGGCCAGCGCGGACAGTAGAAATACAATGTGAATCACCGTTTGGGCAATCAGTGTTTTTTCATCGTACTGCGATGCATTGATAAAGCTTTTCAGCAGGTGGATGGACGAAATGCCAATGATGGCCGTGCTGAGTTTCACTTTGAGCACCGAGGCATTGACGTGGTCCAGCCACTCCGGTTGGTCCGGGTGGCTTTCCAGACCCATGCGGCTGACAAAGGTTTCGTAGCCCCCCACGATCACCATGATCAGCAAATTCGAGATCATGACGACATCAATGAGACCCAGAACCATGAGCATGATGCCGGTTTCATCCAGTTGATGGGCTGCGGTTCTGGCCACCAAGTGCACCAGTTCAACCAAAAAGTGGTAAGCGTAAACGCCTTGGGCAACGATCAAGCCTAAGTAGAGTGGCAATTGCAGCCAACGGCTCATGAAGATGATGGTGGGCAGTGTTTTAAGTTTCGGGGGCGTTTGTGTCATTTAATAGCAACCGTTCAATGATGAGAGATATGGCCCGATTTTACCCCTTTATTTTTACTTGGCGCAGTTTTGGATTTTTCGTGCTGCAGTGCGATTTAAGCGTAAGGATGTCGTAAGAGCGCGCAATTACATTCTGTTGCAAATAAACATGGTGTGGAACTTGCTCAAAAAGTTCTGTCGCAAAATAACCCATAAAACCTCAGGAGAATCGGATGTCATCACCCATCGAATCAGTCATGCACGAAACGCGTTCTTTCGAACCCGCTGCAGATTTCAAAGCCAACGCAGCCGTCAGCGGCATGGAAGGCTACAACGCATTGTGTGCAGAAGCTGAACGCGACTATGAAGGTTTTTGGGGCCGTTTGGCCAAAGAAAACCTGTCTTGGTCCAAGCCATTCAACACGGTTCTCGATGAAAGCAATGCGCCGTTCTACAAATGGTTTGAAGACGGCGAGCTCAACGCTTCTTACAACTGCCTGGACCGCAACGTAGAAAACGGCAATGGCGACAAGGTGGCGATCCGTTTTGAGTCCGATGGTGGTGAAGTCAGTCTGGTGACCTACAAAGACTTGTTGGCGCGTGTCAGCAAACTGGCCAACGGCTTGAAGAGCCTTGGCATTAAAAAGGGTGACCGGGTTGTGATTTACATGCCCATGTCAGTTGAAGGCATTGCCGCCATGCAAGCCTGCGCCCGCATCGGTGCAACCCATTCTGTGGTGTTCGGTGGTTTTTCTGCGAAATCGTTGCAAGAGCGTATGGTGGACATTGGCGCCGCGGCGCTGATCACTGCCGATGAGCAGGTGCGCGGCGGCAAGCATTTGCCCCTGAAAACCATTGCTGACGAAGCGCTGGCACTCGGTGGTTGCGAAGCCGTTAAAAGCGTGGTGGTTTACAAGCGCACCGGTGGCAACGTGGCCATGACAGCCGGCCGCGATGTTTACATGCATGAGTTGTCAGCCAGCCAACCTGATGTCTGCGCCCCGGAAATGGTGGGCGGCGAGCATCCTTTGTTCGTACTGTACACCTCTGGTTCGACAGGCAAGCCCAAGGGTGTTCAGCACTCAACAGCGGGTTACTTGTTGTGGACCATGCTGACCATGAAATGGACCTTCGACATCAAGCCCAATGACGTATTTTGGTGTACCGCTGACATTGGCTGGGTGACTGGGCATTCCTACATTACCTACGGCCCGTTGGCGGTGGGTGCAACACAGGTGGTTTTCGAGGGCATTCCTACGTACCCCAATGCCGGTCGCTTCTGGGACATGATTGCCAAACACAAGGTCAGCATTTTTTACACGGCACCGACAGCCATTCGTTCCTTGATAAAGGCGGCTGATTCCGACGATACCGTGCATCCAAAGTCTTATGACCTTTCCAGCTTGCGTCTTTTGGGTTCCGTGGGTGAGCCGATCAACCCTGAGGCCTGGATGTGGTATTACAACAATGTGGGTGGCGCTCGCTGCCCGATTGTGGACACCTTCTGGCAGACCGAAACCGGTGGCCACATGATTTCCCCGTTGCCAGGCGCAACACCCTTGGTGCCCGGTTCATGCACCTTGCCCTTGCCCGGCATCATGGCTGCCATTGTGGATGAAACAGGCGGCGACTTGCCGAACGGGCAGGGCGGTATTCTGGTCGTGAAGCGTCCCTGGCCTTCCATGATTCGCACCATCTGGAACGATCCGGAGCGTTTCAAGAAAAGTTATTTCCCTGAAGAACTGGGTGGACGTCTGTACCTGGCCGGAGATGGTTCCATCCGCGACAAGGAAACAGGCTATTTCACCATCATGGGTCGTATTGACGACGTGTTGAATGTGTCTGGGCACCGCATGGGCACCATGGAAATCGAGTCCGCGCTGGTGGCCAACCCGTTGGTGGCAGAAGCCGCCGTGGTGGGGCGCCCTGACGACCTGACCGGTGAAGCCATTGTGGCATTTGTGGTGCTTAAGCAGGCACGACCCACGGGCGAAGAGAGCAAAAAACTGGCCAATGAGTTGCGCAATTGGGTGGGCAAGGAAATTGGTCCGATTGCCAAGCCAAAAGATATCCGTTTCGGTGACAACCTGCCCAAAACCCGGTCTGGAAAAATTATGCGCCGTTTGTTGCGTTCGATTGCAAAAGGCGAGGCGATCACGCAAGATACCTCAACCTTGGAAAATCCAGCCATTCTGGAGCAGTTGTCCGGCAACAATTGATGCCTTCGACCCCATGAGAGCGCCGTATGCACGGCTTCTCTAAGATAAAGCCAGGGCCACTGTAGTGTGCCTTGGCTTTTTTTTCGGACCTATGAATAAAAAAAATCAGTTTTTACATCAGTTAGCGCGCTTCTACCTGCTAATTACCTTGATATTTGGCGTCGCTGTGCTTGTGGTGGGTACGCTTGAAGAAGCCGGTGCTCCGAACGCCTCGTTGGTTTACGGCTTTATTGCATTCACCATTGTTTTGTATGCGGTGATCGGATTGATGAGCCGCACCACAGACATTGATGCCTACTATGTGGCCAACCGAGAAGTGCCGGCCTTGTTCAACGGCATGGCCACTGCAGCAGACTGGATGAGCGCAGCCAGCTTTTTGGGCTTGTCCGGCACCATTTACCTGATGGGTTTCGACGGTTTGGCCTACATACTGGGTTGGACGGGCGGCTTTGTGTTGGTGGGTTTGTTGGTTGCGCCATACTTGCGCAAGCTCGGGCAGTTAACCGTGGCTGAATACATCGGACAACGGTTTGGCGGGCCTCAGGGCAAACATTCACCCAGACTTATTGCGGTCTTGGCCACTGTAATCTGCTCTTTTGTTTATTTGGTTGCGCAAATTTACGGTGTGGGCTTGATCACCAGCCGGTTTACTGGGGTGGAATTCGGCATCGGTGTTTTTTTCGGATTGGCGGGTGTTTTATTGTGCTCTTTCCTTGGTGGTATGCGCGCAGTGACCTGGACTCAGGTGGCGCAGTGCATCATTATGCTGGTCGCTTTTATTTTGCCGATTTCGCTGCTGTCATCCAATTTAACAGGGAACCCGGTTCACATTTTTACCTATCACCAGTTGTTGGAAAAAATTGATGTGCTGGAAGTCAAGATTGCTTCCGACCCGGCAGAGCTTGAGGTACGTGCAATGCACCGCGAGCGGGCCATGCAACTCCGAGGGCTGATTGAGGCTTTGCCCGATTCGTGGTCTGACGGTTTGGAGCAGCGCAAACTTGAACTTGAGTTGGTGAGACGTTCAGGGGGCTCATTTGCAGACATCAAACGGGCAGAAAAAAAACTGCGTTCCTTTCCGCAAACTGCCGATGCGGCCAGGTTGGCTTGGGGGGCAGAGATGCTTCAGTTTGAGACGAAAATGAACCCGCAGGCCTCCCATATTCACGCCTATGATTCGCCAACCACAGAGCAAGCCAACCAAAAGCGGATCAACTTCCTAGCCTTGGTATTTTCCTTGATGGCTGGAACGGCCGCCTTGCCGCACCTGCTTTCCAGGTTTCTGACCACCACCAGTGTGGCGGGCGCCCGAAATTCAGTGGTGTGGGCTTTGTTCTTTATTGCCCTTGTCTACACCAGCGCCCCGGCCTTGGCCACGTTTGTAAAGTACATGATTTTCAATGACCTGGTGGGCAGTTCATTTGCCAATTTGCCGGAGTGGGTCGGCAGTTGGAAAAAAGTGGACAAAACCTTGTTTGACCTCAGCGACATCAACCACGATGGCATCGTTCAACTGGCAGAAATTTCCATAGGCGCTGATGTTATTACCTTGGCGGCCCCCGAAATTGCCGGTCTACCTTATTTTGTGTCTGGACTGGTGGCCACCGGTGGCCTGGCCGCCGCATTGTCTACCGCCGATGGCTTATTGCTCACCATTGCAAACTCCATTTCGCATGATATTTACTACCGTATGCTGGATGTGCAGGCCACAACCCAAAAGCGAGTCACCATTTCAAAAATTATTTTGTTGATTCTCGCCATGGGTGCTGCGTGGCTGGCGGCGACAAAGCCCGGCAACATTCTTTTCCTGGTGGGTGCGGCATTCTCTATTGCCGCATCATCGCTTTTTCCTGTGCTCATTGCGGCAACCTTCTGGCGCAGAGCCAACTGGCAGGGCGCTGTGGCCGGCATGCTGGTGGGTTTGTTGGTCAGCATTGTTTACATGTTGGGTTGCTGGGCACCGCTGATGTTGTCGCTGAATTTAAGCCCTTGGCGTTGGTTTGGCATTGAGCCGGTTTCAGCCGCCGTATTTGGTGTTCCTGCTGGTACTTTGGCACTGATATTGGTCTCTTTTTGGACGCCGCCTTCCAAATCAGAAGAATTGGCAGTTTTACGAGCAGCCCGTGCACCCTGAACCCCGACTTTTTGATATACTTCGCGGCTTGCTTCGGAGAGGTGGATGAGCGGCTTAAGTCGCACGCCTGGAAAGCGTGTATGGGTTCATAGCCCATCGGGGGTTCGAATCCCCCCCTCTCCGCCAAAAAAACGTAATAAGCCATTGAATTTAAAACAATTTTTTCTGTTTAAGCTCGATGCGACCCATACTCCAACCTATCTTCCTGCGCCTATTGTGAAAAACTGATTGCATT
>JBEIKS010000148.1:0-6478 GCA_040379625.1 Burkholderiaceae bacterium | reverse complement strand
GTGCATGTTGGCTGCGCTGCCTTCTGCACCCCTTGGAACCACCTTTGATAAGCCCTCTGATTTGTCTCATGCCCTGCATCCCCGAGCAGCGGCTCATATTGCAGCGGCCACTGCGCCGCCATTACCCTCTCGCGGCCCGCCCGCACTCTGAACTTCATTTGACGTCTGCGCCAAGTCTGTCTTGGCGTTTATTGTTCTAGCGAACAAACGAAGGATTCATTGAATTCAGTTTTCATTTGTTCTATTCCTTTCCCCCAACATCTGAGCAACCAAAGGTACATCATGCACAAATTCGTTTCTTCATTTCTCGCTGGCTTCATGGTCTTGCTTTCAGCAACGATCAGCACGGTCGCTAGCGCCCATAGTTTTCAAGTGGGCGATGTGTCTGTCAAGCACCCTTATGCCATGCCTTCGGCACCCGGCAGTAAAAACGGTGCGGCATTTCTCAAGCACATCAAAAATTCAGGAAAGGTCGCCGACCAATTGGTGTCGGTCAGAACCACCATTGCCAACAAAGCCGAGATCCATGAAATGAAGATGGATGGCGATGTGATGAAAATGCGAGCCATCAACGGCATCGATATTCCACCTGGGGCTGAAGTGTCTGTGGCCAAAGGAAATGCCAAAGGCTTTCACTTGATGCTGTTAGGTTTGAAAAAACCATTAAAGGACGGTGAAAAATTCGCCATGTGGTTGACATTCAAAAATGCGGGCGAAGTCCAGGTGGAGGTATGGGTTCAATCACCTGTGGACGCAGACAAATCCGAAAAGTCGCAAGACCATAAGCATTGATAGATTTAAAGCGGCAATAGCCATGGAAATTTTCCGCACAGACAAATTCTTGCCCCGCTTTTTGCTGGTGTGGTTTGTTTTGTCTCTGGGAATTGCCGCCGCATCCTCCTGGGTGTCACCCAAGTCCATGGACTTGGTATGCACCTCGGGCGGCTTCGTTAAAGTCGTTATTTCAGACAATGATGGCACGGTGCACGCGCCTGTTCACACCATGGATTGCGCCTTATGCATGGCTGTGGGCATTCCACCGTCTCCCATACCAAGCCAGTTCATCAAACCTTCGTCTCTTTCGCACGCCCTGCATCCGATTGCAGCGGCTCATATTGCAGCGGTCACGGCGCCGCCCTTGCCCTCGCGCGGACCACCCACCCTTTGAACTTCTTCTGACGCTTACGCCAAGTGCGTCTTGGCGTGTTTTGTTATTTTGATTTTCAGAGGTTCGTATGCATAAAGTGCGTATTTCATCGGCGGTAGCCGCATTTTTGATTTGTTCGCCATGGGTGATGGCGCAAGAATCCACTACGGTGTTGGGTGCGGTGGAGGTAACCGCACAGAAGGAGGGTGCATTGCCAGCCTCTGCTGTTTTGACATCTGTGGACCTGATGGGTGCAGATATGGTGGAAGACAAAAACGTCAAAAACAGTTGGGAGTTATTGGGGCAAATGCCGGGTATTTCCTTGAAGTCTTGGCAGATGGGATTGGAGTCTGGCAAGCCAGCGCTTCGCGGTTTCAACGGTGAGGGTTACATCAGCGGTGTAAAACTGCTGATTGATGGCGTACCGGCCAATACCAATGCGGGGCATATGCGTCAACTGGACATGATTTTTCCTTTGGACATTGACTACATTGAAGTGGTGCGCGGAACCAATGACCCGCGCTATGGTTTGCACAGCATTGGTGGAAATATCAATGTAGCCACCAAACAGGGCGGCAATTACCGAGACGCAAGATTGTCTTCAGGGAGTTGGAACACCACTGACTTGCAAGCGGTGCTTGGCAGTCAAACCGATGAACTGTCGTCAAATTATTTTTTTGCAAAATACAAATCTGACGGTTTTCGTGACCATTCCGATACCGATAAATACGGTTTTGGTGCGAAGTGGTTTTATCGCGCAACCGGCAGCGACATGAAACTGGGCTTGGTCGTCAGGGGTTTTCACGGTACCGCAGATGAGGCGGGTTACCTCACCCAGTCCGAATACGACGCTTCACCACAGCAGCATGTGTCCACCAGAAGTGGCGCTGATACAGACAGTCGTCAGATGCAAACAGTGAGTGGGCATTTGGAATATGCCCTGACACCCAGTACTTTTTTATCGACCAAACTCTACTACAGCGGTTTAACGGATGACCGAAATGTGACATACCCCGCTGACAGCAGTGCAAATATTTATTCGCAAAAAAGAATCTGGAATGAGGACCACTTTGGTTGGATGGGTTCACTGACGTGGGAGGCGAGCCAAGTGTTAACGCTTGAAACAGGCTTGAATGCAGAGAAGCAAGACAACCACTACAAAAGACATTTTTGGGCTGCGACTGGTGCGTATGCGGGCACTGTGAGCACTTGTACATCCTATCGATTAACCGCGGCCGGGGCTGCAACCTCGCGGTACAGCGAATGCTGGGATTACACCGTTGAAAACACAGGTGCATATGTGCAAGCCATCTTTCGACCGTTCCAAAGTTTGAAGATCGTTCCTGCATGGCGTGTCGACCATTTTTCAGGGTCTTCATCAGGCCACAAAAACAATACCGCCGCCTACTCGAACAACGACATGACAGACTATGGTTGGATCAACCAACCGAAGTTGAGCGTGGTTTATAACTTCAATTCGAACAACAGTGTGTATGCAAATTGGGGCAAGACATTTCAATTGCTCACAGGCGGCGCATACACTTCCGGGCCTTATGCATCCAGCTTGGCCAGTGCGTCGGTGAATACGGGTGAAGAGTTGGGATATAAGTTCAACAATGGTTCCGGTTTGGACGGCCGCATTGCTGTGTGGCAACAAGACTCGCCAGACGAAGTGGCGAATTTGGCAGCGGCAGGAACCTTCAGCCGCCTAGGATCCACCCGAAGAAAAGGGCTTGATTTTCAAATGAACAGCCAAGTCAATCGTTCGGTAAAAGTCTGGTTGTCCCACTCTGTGCAAGAGGCAAAAATAATTTCAGGCTACACCTCTTCGTTGACCGGTAAGCAAGTGTTTGGCACGCCAGAGTACATGACCACACTTGGCGCTGAATATGCCGTGAACGAGCAAACCAGCCTTGGCTTGCAGGGCAGGGCGCAAGGTGATTACTACATCAATACGTACAACACCAATGGCAAGTTCGGCGAGTACGCGTTGCTCGATGGCCATTTGAAATTCCAACCAGCCAAAAGCATCACGCTCGATTTTCAGGTCCGCAATCTGCTTAACAAGGTGTATGCCTCCGATGTGTGGGATTACAACGCTGACAGTTCTGGCGGCTCATCTGTACCTTTCTTTTCTGCAGGCGCGCCTCGCTCATTTTTCTTAACTGCTATCGTGAAGTTTTAAACCTTGAAACACATGCTGATGCGCCGCTATCTCTTGAAGGTGCACCTGTATCTGGGCTTGTTACTCGGCGGGGCATTTGCCCTGCTCGGGTTGACAGGCAGTTTTTTGGTGTTCTATCCTGAGATAGACAGAGGCTTGAACCCTGAGTTGGTGAATCCTTCTGTCATGCATTCGCCTCCCTCTGTACAAGCATGGTTTGACCATTTGCATGCACAGTTTCCGCAGAGAAAAGGACCTTGGCGTATTGAAATCCCACGCAGCACAGACCAAGTGGTGTTTGCCAGGTATTTGAAACCCGAAGAAACAGACCCGAATGTTTTTGCGCCCATGGTCGTCGCCTTGGATCCTGACTCTGGCGCTGTGCTCAATGCCCGTATGTGGGGTGAGTATTTGGTGACTTGGGTATATGACCTTCACTACTCCTTATTGATGGGTAAATTGGGAACGGTTCTTGTCAGTCTGCTGGGCATGGCTTTGCTGGTCAGTGTGGTGTTGGGTGTTTACTTGTGGTTACCGCGCGGTAAGCAACGCCTCATCAAAGCCGTTCCCAAAGTTCGCACAGGCAGCAAAAAAGCCATTTACGACATGCACAGTTACACCGGCGCTTACGGCGCGGTGTTGTTGCTGTTGATGGTGGTCACAGGCGTGGGGCTGGCTACGCCGCAATGGGTAGAGCCAGTGGTGAATCTTTTTTCTGTGCGAATGGAAAAACAAACCGTGTATTCAGCCATTCCCATGCCAGGCGCAAAACGCATCACGGCTGACCAGGCAATATCTGCAGGACTTGCGGTTTTTCCAACTGCTAAATTGCGCTGGATTGAAGCGCCCATCAAAGTAGAAGATGTCTATGTCTTGCGTCTTCAACAGCCCGCTGAACCCAGTCAAAGATTTCCCAAAACCTTTGTCTGGATCGACCAGTTTTCCGGCCAAGTGCTCGCCAGCCGCGATGCGTTGAAGGTGAGTTCAGGAGACGTATTTTTTGATTGGTTGCATCCCCTGCACAATGGAGAAGCATTTGGTTTGACAGGACGCATACTTGCATTTTTCTCGGGATTGTTGCCTTTGGCATTGTTGTTGACCGGCTGGATACGCTGGCGGCAAAAGCGCAAAGCCAAAGGGATAGCGAATCAGAAACAGGCACGCAAGCATTGTTCTGTGGATTAGTATGATGTGCCTTCAGTCGTTGAGCCCATTGATTTGCCAAGGAGAACAAGATGCGTCGATTGCTTCACTCGTTATTTTTCATGGTGGGTTTTACTTTCAGTCTTGTCTCATGGTCTATGACCGAAGAACAAATCATCGCAGCCTTGTCGTTGCCAGAAAACAGCACAGGCAATATTGCTGATGCGATTGAAGAGGCCACCGGCGCACGCGGTTGGATGTCAGCTGACATGAAGCCGATTTTTGACTCTCGGGTGGTGGGCCGTGCTGCCACAGCAGTGTTGCGCCCTGTGTTGAAGAACGATGCCCGCAAGTACCCGAACCTGGCTTTGGAATTGCTCGACCAAGCGCCTGCAGGTTCCATCTTGGTCTATGTGATGCAAGATGGCATAGATATCGCGGCCATGGGTAACCTCATGGGCACCACCGCCAAGGTGCGCGGTCTGGCGGGAGCGGTCATTGATGGTGCTGTGCGCGATGTGGCCGAATTGCGCCGCATTGGTTTTCCTGTGTGGTCCCGCCGCGTTACGCCTGCCACGTCTGTGGGTCGCATGGTCGGTGTGGAAAAACAAGTGCCTGTGAAATGCGGCGATGTATGGGTCCATCCCGGTGACTACATCGTTGGCGACACGGATGGTGTGGTGGTCGTACCAGCGGCAGCAGCTGAGAAAGTCATTGCCTTGCTCAAGCAATACGACGACAAAGAATCCAAGATGATTTCCATCATTCAGCAGGAAAAATCCATGCTCAAGGCTTTGGAAATTTACAACCGATACTGATCTTCTAAAATTTTTAATTCAGGGCCACACACACCATGAGCCATTCGACGCGTTGGAAGCACAGACCGCCTGGCTCAACCTGGGGCGATTTTGGTCCGGATGACCAAGCGGGCCGCATGAATTTATTGACCCCGGACAAAGTCATGCAAGGCATGGCCGAGGTCAAGCATGGCATTACGTTCAACCTGAGTTTGCCCTTGGATTTTCCGGGCGGCAGTGTGCTCAACCCCAGGCGCAGCGCTCCCGTGCTGCGCCCTACGGTGCGCAACGGCAAACCCAACATGAACTACCAACTGTGGTGCGATGACCCTTTGTGTACCGATGTGATCAGTGATGATTTGGTGGTCATGCATTTGCAGTACAGCACGCAATGGGACAGCTTGGCGCATGCGGGCTCTATGTTTGATGCCGATGGAGACGGCGTGCCTGAACCGCTCTACTACAACGGATTTCGCGCGGGTGTGGACGTGGTGGGACCTGACAAAGCCGATGGCGCTGGCATTTTTGATTTCATCAATATTCCTAAAACTTCCACCTCGTACGCCAAGGCATTGGGCATAGAGGTCATGGCAGAGCGCTGTGTGCAAGGCCGTGCGGTGATGGTTGATCTGCACGCGCATCTGGGGCACACCGGTGAGGCAGTGGGTTACGACACGTGGATGCGCATACTCGACAAAGACCGTGTCGAAATTGAAAGCGGGGACATGGTTTGCCTACACACCGGCTATGGGCAGGTGCTGCTGGAAATGAACCGCCAACCGGATGCTGGTGTGTTGGCCCGCACCGGATGCGCATTGGACGGACGCGATGAAAAACTCAAACAATGGATCACCGACAGTGGCTTGATTGCTTTGATCGCAGACAACTATGCAGTTGAAACTCATCCGGCATTGCCGGGCGACGGTGCTTGCGCCAGTTTGCCTTTGCATGAACACTGTTTGTTCAAACTGGGCGTGCATTTGGGGGAACTCTGGCACCTGACCCCGTTGGCCAATTGGTTGCGAGCGCATCAGCGACACCGGTTTTTGCTGACGGCTCCGCCTTTGCGTTTGCCCGGTGCGATTGGCTCGCCTGCGGCACCGGTAGCTACTGTGTGAAAGCTTGTCTTTATTTGTATTTTTGTAGTTGTCAATTCTTCAATTGATAATATTTTTGATTTAAATTTAGCAAAAAATCTTTTGATCAACATCAATATTTATCAACTGC
>JBEIKS010000147.1:0-6505 GCA_040379625.1 Burkholderiaceae bacterium | reverse complement strand
TCACTGTTTCCGGTACAGACATACTGAACTACAACCTGTTGCAGCCCACAGGGCTGACAGCCAACATCACCAAGGCAGACCTGGCAGTGACCGGTGTTACTGCTTTGAACAAAGTATACGACGCCACTACAACTGCGGTGCTGACCGGTACTGCAACAGTGCGACCCTTGCTGACAGACGATGTCACCATCACAGCCAACGGAGTTGGAAGTTTCGTTAATAAAAATGTGGGTGATGGCAAAGCCGTCAGCGTGGCCGGCTTCACCGTTTCCGGTGCAGACATACTGAATTACAACCTGTTGCAACCCACGGGTTTGTTGGCCAACATCACAAAAGCAGATTTGAATATTTCCGGTTTGTCTGCCGCCAATAAAGTTTACGACGCCACCACCAGCGCGGTGGTACCCGGCAGCGCCAGCATCACGCCCTTACTGACCGATACCGTGAGTTTGTTGGGAACCGCAAACTATGCGTTTGCTGACAAGGCAGCCGGTGAGAACAAGGCCATCACAATGTCGGGCTTGAGCCTGACAGGTCTGGATGCCTTGAACTATCAACTTCGTTTGCCCAGCAATTTGGTGGCCAACATCAGCAAGGCCGACTTGGACGTCACCGGTTTGAAAGCGAACGATAAAACCTTCGATGGTGGTGTGAATACCAGCCTGAGCGGTTCGCCAGTTTTTAATGCATTGTTGCAGGATCAGCTTGCACTGACTGGTAACGGCATTGCCCAATTCCTAACCCCTGCGGTTGGACAGAACAAAGCTGTGCTGATTTCCGGTTTTTCTCTGGCGGGTGCCGATGGTCAAAATTATGTTCTTCAACTGCCCACGGATTTGCGTGCCAACATATTGCCACCTGCAGACAAGTCAAATATTTTGGTCACCACTGCGCCAACACCTAAAATGATGGACGCGCCTCCAAGTGGTTCGAGTGCCAGTTCACCCAACCCTGGGATTGCTGCAGCTGAGTTGAAAAAAAGCGAAAATGAAGTGCTTGTGATGCCTGCAAGCAGTTCGCCGAAATCTCTGGCACTGGCCCCACCTGCTTCCACGCCAAATTTGAATGCTCCCGTTGTAATGGTCGCTAAAACCAGCAAGGAAAGTCTGATTCTGGATCGCGCTGACAACAAGGGTTTTTTGTCTGTGATTCGTTTTGAAGACATCGATCTGCCCGCTCAGGCACCTGGACTGTTTAACTTGCCAAGCGACACTTTCATACACTCGGAGGAGGGGATTCAAGTACCTGTTCAAGTCAAGATGGCAGATGGTTCATCCTTGCCTGACTGGCTGACCTATGACCCCACTTCGCGCATTATTTCAATTTCAAGCGCCTCTATTAAAATGCCTATTGAAGTTAGCGTGATTGGCAAAGACCGACAAGGCAAAGAGGCAAGTACCTTGCTGCGTTTTGTGCCGCAAGGCAATTAAAGGAGTTGCCCCGCATGTCACTTGATCCACAAATACGCTCATTGCTGGACGCCATCGAGGCAAAGGGCGCCAAACATTTTGAGGACATGTCGCCCACAGAGGCGCGGTTGGCTGCCGGATCTTTTGTGAAGCTGCAAGGTGCAGGGCAAGCCGTGGCAGAGGTGAGCGATCATCTGGTTCCTGTTGCAGACGGGCAAGTTCCGGTACGCATTTACAAACCCGCGGCATCGGGGCCGCATCCTGTTTTGTTTCATTACCACGGAGGCGGTTTTGTGATTGGCGACATTTATTTGTTAGACGCTGTTTCCCGGCAGCTCTGCAATGTCAGTCAGGCCGCCGTTGTCGCTGTGGGGTACCGCAAGGCACCGGAATACCAGTTTCCAACTGCAGCAGAAGATGCTTATGTCGCCTTGCTTTGGGCGGTTTCACATGCTGAACGTCTGGGTTTGAATGCGAAAAAACTCGTTGTGTTGGGCGACAGTGCGGGTGGCAATCTGGCCACTGTTGTAACCCAGTTGGCGCGAGACAGGCACGGCCCACCCATTGCAGCCCAGATTCTGATCTATCCATTGGTGGACATACATGAGCGTTATGAGTCCTATGAAAAATACGGTGACGGATACTTTCTAACAACCAGAACCATGGCCTGGTTTGCCGACCAGTACGTACCTGAGATTGACATGCGCAAGCACCCCATGGTGTCGCCTTTGTATGCTGATTTACGCGGTTTGCCGCCTGCCTTGATTGTGTCTGCCGGACACGACCCTTTGTTCGACCAGAATGTCGCTTATGCCCATGCCCTTGAGCGGGCAGGTGTTGAGGTAGCGCATTGGGAAAATCCGTCGATGATTCACGGGTTTTTCTGGATGGGGGGTGTAATTCAACACACAAGAAATGTAATGATGCAGATTGGCTTTCACGTTCAAAAACACTGGGCCCGGTGTTAGTATTTTCCTTTCATTCAGATAAATGGTTTTATTGCCATTGAATGCCTCTACAAACCTAGATCATTACGGCAGTTTTCTGCCTGAAACGCTGATTGCGCATTCAATGGCGGGGCGGCTCCTACCCGCACAACAGGCGTTTGCCATTGAGGGGCAGGGCGTTCTTTTGTTTGCTGATATTTCAGGCTTTACTGCCTTGGCCGAGCGCTTTGCCAGAAATCCCCAAGTGGGTGCAGAACAACTCACTGATTTATTGAATTATTATTTCGATGGCCTCATTGAGCAGGTCACCAGTCATGGCGGCGACATCGTCAAGTTTGCCGGTGACGCCATGCTGATTCTCTGGAGCGCAGCCTCCGGGCAGCAGGCGCAGTTGTTTGCCGAAAGTGCTGTGGCGTGTGCACATGCGCTGCAAACAGTGATGTCAGATTTTTCCGGTCAGCGTGGCGAAGCCTTGTCCATGAAGGTGGCCGTGAGTGCCGGTCAGATTCGCCAAGTGTACTTGGGTGGCCTGCTGGACAGGCGTGAAATGATATTAACCGGGACCGCCATTGCTGAGTTGGGTCATGCCAACGACAATGCCAAGCCCGGAGACGTTATTGTGTGTGAATCGGCGCAAGCCTTGCTTGTGAATTCTCAGGTCCATGCCAGCGCGGAAGCCAAAGAACTAAAAACCGGCAATGCCCCGCAGCGTCTGCACATCACTGAGTCGATCTTGCAGGAGGTCAGGCCTTTCATACCCGCAGCGATCCGTAAAGCGCTCGATGCCAACCAGGCCGACTGGATCAGCGAAAACCGTCAGGTCTCCTTACTGTTTGTAAATTTGGGCGATTTTTCTCAGGCCTTGCCCATTGAACTCGCGCAAAGCGCCATGCAGGCCATGCAAATGGCTTTGTACCGTTTTGAAGGCAGTTTGAATAAAATCAGTGTGGATGACAAAGGTGTTTCTTTGTTGGCTGCGCTGGGCATGCCACCGTTTGCGCATGCAGATGACCCCTTGCGTGCTGTTCAGGCAGCAAAGGCCATTTATGAAGCTTTGCTGGGTTTGGGTCTTACCAGTTGTATCGGTGTAACCACGGGCCGGGTGTTTTGCGGTGTTGTGGGCAGCCCTTTGCGGCGCGAATATACCTTGATGGGCGATATCGTAAATTTGTCCGCCCGTTTGATGCAGGCCGCCTCTAAGGTTAAGCAGGGCTTGCCCGTCGTCGTAGATGAAGCCACTTGGCGCGGGGCGCGTCACCTGTTGGCTTTTGAGCCGGAAAATGCGCTGAAACTCAAAGGCAAGTCCGAGCTGGTGGCGAGTTACCAGCTGGCCCCTGCCGCACCAGCCTCTGTTCTGGCTGATTTTATTCCCAGCAAAGGGGCTGTGCTGGGGCGTGAGCAAGAATTGGCTGAACTTAGGACGCTGGGGAGCCAAGTCTTTCAGGATAAACGCAGTTATCTGGTCGATATACATGGTGAAGTCGGCAGTGGTAGAACCAAGTTGAGCGAAGGCGTGTTACCTGATTTTCGCCGCCAGGGTTTTACCATCTTGATTGCCCAGTGTTCCGCCATGCAGCGGCAAACGCCGTGGGCCTTGTGGCAATCGGTTTTCAAGTCTTTGTTGTTGCCTGATATCGGCACTGACCTGCCACCGGTTGAACTGCGTCGTGAGGTCATGAGTCGCTTTCCCAATGAATTGCGTTTGCTGGAACTGTCTCCTTTGCTTGAGGCTGTCATACCGGCTGACTGGCCAGACAACCGGCACACCGAAGGCCTGTCTGGTGAGGCGCGAGCCAAAGCCACCGCCGGCTTCTTGCAATCGCTTTTTATAACGTTCTCTCGGCTCAAGCCTTTGTGTTTGTGGTTGCGTTCGGTTGAATGGATGGACAGGGCCTCTGCAGAGTTGTGCAACGCTGTGTTGAAGAGCAGTGGCAACACCTTGCTGCTGTGCAACCGCGATGCGGGCTTCAGTGAGGCCGGATTCTGGTCTCTGGTGGGTGCCGGGCTTGATGAGCAAACGGTCAGCATCGGTTTGCCTCCTTTATTGTCTGAAGTGCTTCTTCAGATTGCCTGTCAGGTCACAGGGTGTGAAAAACCGCCGTTAAAAGCCGCGCAGGTTATTGCAGACCGTGCCAATGGTTCGCCCTTATACGCCATTCAGATTTTAAGTGCCTTGCTTGACAACATTGACGCGGATGGCAGCGGCCAACTGCCTGCCTCCATTGAAGGCTTGATTGTTTCACGGATCGACAAACTGCCGCCCGACGTCAGCCTCTCCGGCAAGCTCGCAGCCGTTGTAACCCAAGCCATTGAACTGGAAAGGGTGCAGGCCATTCATCCTTCCAACCCCAGTTTGGAAAAGTTGCAGGGGGATTGCCTGCGGCTGCATTCGGCGGGTTTTTTAGACGTTTCCCGCATTCAGGATGCTTCAACCGCCACCAGCGTCAGGTTTGCCAATACCCCCACGCAACATGCCTTCTATGGTCTGGTGCCTGCGGTACAACGCAGATCCTTGCACCAACAACTTGCCATGTCCATGGAGGCACAGGCCTCGAAGGGAACTCAAAGACTTGAGCAATTGGCCTATCACTGGTTGAAGGCTTGCGAAACACCTTTTAGCGCCAGCAAGGAAGACCTCAGCCTGTGCGCGGAAAAAGCTTGTTTCCATACCCTGGCGCAGGCAAAGCGAAATACCCGTCTGGGCGCCATGCTGGAAGCTGAATTGCAATTTCAGCAACTGATTGCTTTGTGCGAACAATTGCAACTGCCGTATTTGCAGGAGTTTCAAATTGATGCCCTGCTGGGTATCAGCACGGTGCGTGCTTCGCGTTTCGGTTGGGCTGACAATGGCGCTGAAGAGGCTTTGGACAAAGCTCGGCATTTGTGCACGCAGTCTAGTCGGCGTTCCGCAGTCTTTAATGCAACACGTGGATTGTGGCAAATCAAGGTGGGACGTTCAGAGTACGAGGCCGGCTTGAAGTTGGCTCACGAACTCATTGAGTTTGCTGAACTTACACCGGAAACAGAGCCCTCTCGAAAAGCCATGTTGGCGGAATCAAAGCGTGCACTGGGTACCAATTTTTTCTGGTTGGGAGACTTTCCAAGTGCCAAGACGTACTTAAAGCATGCGTTGGCCAGTGACACCGCCAATGAGTCAGCGGCGTTGGATTTAACGCAGGATACTGAGGTGTCTGCCCGTGGCATGTTGGGCTGGACCTTGGCTGTTCTGGGCGAAAAAACCGATGCATTGAAACAGGCGGCCAAAACGGTTGCGCTGGCGGATGCCAATGTCAGTCTGTTTACGCAGGCCTACGCAAGAGGCACCGCCATGTGGACAGCGCTTCATGTGTCAGACATTCCGATGGCGCAGCACTACGCTGGGCTGACGCTGGAGATTTCCACATCCAAGGGCTTTGAATATTTTGCAATTGCTGCTTCTGTGGTGCAGGGTTGGGCCAAAGCTTGGGCGGGTGACATAGCGGGCGTCGGGGAAATTGAAGCGGCCATTGGGAAATGGCGTGGCATGGGGCAGGCTATCGGTGTGCCGGCGTTTACTTTGCAATGGGCCAGAGCGCTGCGTCGGCATGGTTTGCATGATCAAGCCCAAGTTGTGTTGGACAGCCCCGTGTTTCAGGCAGGGTTGCGTGACGAACCGTGGATCCGCTACCTGACCGACAAAATGATGAGCGAGGTGTTTTAAGTGGTCTTGTCACTTCGTGGGCGGCTACTTTCTTTTCTGGCTGTATCCATGTCTCTGCAACTTTCGCTTGCTTATGCAGCCTGTGAGTATGGAAAGCCACTGAACCCTTCGCCAGACGGTATTGATAAAACCTATTGTTCACGCCAGATTGCGCGTGTCATGGGCTGGCAGGGTGCAGATTGGCTGGAGCGGCCGGAGCGGATTCAGGAAGAACGCACTGACCTTCTGGTTAATTTGCTGGCACTTAAACCCGGTATGGTGGTGGGAGATATTGGTGCGGGCACCGGGTACTTGAGTCGTCAAATGTTGGGCAAGGTGCTGCCAGCCGGACAAGTCTGGGCTGTGGATGTTCAACCGCAGATGGTCAGCCAACTCAACAAACTTGCAAATTCATTTCCACACGGCGCAATGCGGGTGCAGCAAGCCGATGTGAGGCAGTTGAATTTGCC
>JBEIKS010000146.1:0-6550 GCA_040379625.1 Burkholderiaceae bacterium | reverse complement strand
TTATCGACTGTATGTCGATTACTTTTTTGGAAGGTTCTACGCTGGACTACTCCAGCGATGAGTGGGACAGCAAATTTTTTATCAGCAACCCGAATGCAGTGAGTACCTGTGGGTGCGGTTCATCTTTTTCAGTCTGAACCAGCGCCAAGGCTGAAGGGTTTGTATATGTCTGACCGTATTTAGGCTTCAGCAATATGGAAGTTCAGGCTGTAACGCTAAAACTTACGCTGGCCACGGCTGAACCACCTGACACAGCGCTTGCGGACGCGCCGTTGGCTGCGTTGCCGCCACCTGCGCCACCCATACCTGCGATGGCACTGTAGGCCATCAGCGCGATTGCTGCTGCGGCAGAAAAATCGTCTTTTTTCTTGTCGTCGTTTTCAGCGAGTGCGCCAAGCAACAGGGCGGTGGCTGCAGCACTCATGCTGTTTACGCTGCCGTTGCCACTGAAGCCGGAAGATGACATCTGACCGACAGCACTTTCAGCCGAAATGCTTTGCGCGCTGCTTGAAGACTGCATTGCTGAACTGGACTGGACTGAAGCGGAGGCTGAAATGTTCATGCCTGAAAAACCACCACCGCTGATTCCTGATATCGCCATTTCGTCTCTCCTGATGAGTTATCTGTTGTAGGTAATACCCTGACAAACAACAATCAGATTCAGCCGATTTGTGACTAATTGTTAAATATAACCGAAGACGTTTTGGCGTAATAAGTTAGAAAATTCGGATGCAATAGATGTGTTTTAATTTCAAATACCCAATATATGAGTGTATACACCCAATTACGAGTTCAAGAAAATGCTTGCGGGGTCTTTGACAGCCAGCGAGTCAAATTGGGCTGAGCGTTTCGCATGACAGCGAGTTCCAACTTTTCATACAGCGCCAAGGTATTCATTAGCCCCTTGGCAGCAACAAGACAAAAACCATAACAAATAAAAGCTGCAAACAGATTTTGCTCTATGGATTTAAGGTTCATCAGATCGATGAAGGCGAACAAAAGAACCGCAACCGGGTAGTGAATCAAAAACAAAGGGTAGGACGACTGGTTGAAAAAATTGACGCATCGCGTTTTCATCCAGCGAGGTAAGTTTTGCGCTCCAGGAGCGATTAGCAAAAAACCCGCAGTGCCGGCAGCAACGAACAGGCGCTCACGGAAATCAACGGCCATGGCAACACTGATCAGCACCACAATGATGGAGGCTCCCAGCATTTTTTCATTGGCAACCACCGCTCTGTGCGCAATCACACCAAGGCTGTAACTTCCGAAAAAGTAGGGTGCCCACGCTTCCAACTCAGGCAAACGGTTAAAATCGAAAAGCGCTGCGATGCTTAAGGTCAAGGTAATGAGCAACACGGTAAACGCTGCGTGCAGGCCCAAAAACCCGCTCAAGCGTTGGCCAAACATTACAACCAAGCTAAACATCGCAAACAGTTGAAAGTCAATGGCGATGTACCAGACACCGGCAGAAATGGCGTCAAAGCCCATTACATCGTGAAGCAGAAACAAATGCGCAACAAACTGCCGCCATTCAACGCGCTCCAGATCAGCATAGGGTGCGACTTTTAGCGTTAAGATAATGGAAGCTACGGCCACCAGCAAAGCCAATCCAAAAGGCTTGATCAAGCGACTGTAGCGGTTGCCTATCGCAGCAATCAGTACAGTCAGGGAAAACTTGGTACGTGGCCGACCATTGCTTGAAACCAGATATTTTTCAAACGACTGGGCCGCTAGAAAACCACCGATCACCAGAAACACCTGAACGGCGTATTTCGCTTCGTTTGCCAGAAAGCCGATAAGTGAGGGAAACGCTTCCTCAAGAGGCGCCCTCATGCTGCTGTAGAGCATCATGTGGTGCCAGACGATGAGTTGGGCTGCGATTGCCTTAACCGGGTCAATCAGAGGAACGCGCATAGGATTTGCATAGTTTTTTTACAATTTGCGCGGATTATAGTCGGTTCAACGCTCACGCTATTGAAAAACCCCTCTAGTGGGGAGTTATGATTAACACCCGCTTTGGATCTGAGAGGCCAATATATGAAGTATCTCCACACGATGGTCCGGGTGACGGATTTGGATGCGTCCCTGCATTTTTACTGTCAGGCATTGGGCTTGACCGAGTTATCAAGAAAAGAGTCGCAGACAGGTCGCTTCACCTTGGTGTTTCTGGCTTGCGAAGGCGATGAAAACGCACAGATCGAACTGACCTATAACTGGGATCCTGAGAACTACACAGGCGGTCGCAATTTTGGACACATCGCCTACGAAGTGGAAGATGTTTACCAAACCTGTGAACGGCTGATGGCCCACGGCGTTGTTATCAATCGGCCACCAAGAGACGGTCGCATGGCTTTCGTTCGCTCCCCGGACAATATTTCCATCGAGTTGTTGCAAGCAGGTGCACCATTGGCGCAAACGGAGCCTTGGTTTTCCATGCCAAACAGCGGAGCGTGGTAAGTGTCTCTTTCATTTTGAGAAGTCCTGTGGAATATTCTCAAAGAAAAAGGATGAAAAATGAAGAAAATAGGGCGTCGCGAATGGATGCAGATGGGGATGCAAAGCGCGCTGGGCTTAGGCTTGGGATCGGCAACGCTGGCCAAGGCTGACTCTGCAACGCAGGGAGAGCCAGAGATTCTTCAAAAACAGGCCTGGCAAACCCAGTTGGGCAAACCCGTGGCTACGCTTGGCTATGGACAGCCGGCGGCTCAGGAAGCCAACCTTCAGCGCCGGGAATCGCCCGGGCTGACAAGAGTCTCCGCTGCCTCTGTAGCGTTCACTCCACTACAGGGTCTTTTCGGCACTGTTACGCCCAACGGGCTGCATTTTGAAAGACATCACCAAGGATGGGTGGATGTCGACCCGCAAAAACACCGTTTGATGCTCAATGGGCTCGTCAAAACGCCTCAAATCTTTTCAATGAGCGACCTGATGCGACTGCCTTCGGTGTCCCGCACCCACTTTATTGAATGCGGCGCCAACACCGGTTTGGAGTGGGGCAATGTCGCGGTTCCCACGGTTCAATACACCCACGGCATGTTGAGCTGTTGTGAATACACCGGTGTTTTATTGTCTACCTTGCTGGATATTTGTGGTGCCGACCTTAAAAAAGGCAAGTTTGTGCTGGCCGAAGGCGGTGACGGTTCCGGGATGACCCGCACCATCGAGATGACTCGCGCCTTGGACGACGTCATCGTGGCTTGGGGCATGAACGGAGAAATGCTCAGGCCCGAAAATGGCTATCCGTTGCGATTGGTCGTTCCAGGGGTTCAAGGGGTCAGTTGGGTGAAATGGTTGCGCAGACTGGAAGTTGGCGACATGCCATGGGCCAGCAAAGACGAAGCGGTTCACTATATCGATCTCATGCCGGATGGGCTGCACCGTCAATACACCAGCATTCAGGAATGCAAATCCGTCATCACCACGCCGTCCGGTGGGCAACGCCTCGCACACAAAGGTTTTAACAACGTCAGTGGCTTGGCGTGGTCAGGTCGTGGCAAGATAAAACGGGTCGATGTGTCTTTCGACGGCGGTAATTTTTGGAAAACTGCACGCCTTGAAACCCCGATACTCTCGAAGTCGCTAACGCGCTTCAACATCGACTGGGTATGGGATGGCGGCTCGGCGATCTTGCAGTCCCGCGCAATAGACGAAACTGGATATGTACAACCCAACATCCGGGAATTGCGTGCCATTCGGGGCACCCGTTCCATCTATCACAACAACGCAATACAGTCTTGGCAGGTAGATCCCGACGGTGAGGTGAGCAATGTTCAAGTGGGCTGATTTAAAACGCTGGGCACCCTTGCTGTGTCTGGCATTGGCGAGCACATCCGCCGGCGCTCAGGCAGAGGCAAAAAAAACTTACCCGGGTATTGGCCGCCCAGCGACAACAGCCGAAATTGCAGCGTGGGACATTGACGTCAGACCCGACTTCAAAAGCCTTCCTGCGGGCAGTGGGACGGTCCAAAAAGGCATGGAAATCTGGGATGCGCAATGCGCAGGCTGCCATGGCACTTTCGGTGAATCCAATGAAGTGTTTACGCCCATCGTTGGCGGAACCACCGAAAAAGACCAACTGAGAGGTCGGGTGGCCTCCCTGATTGATCAAAAAACGCCCCAACGCACCACACTAATGAAAGTGGCCACTGTTTCCACGCTGTGGGACTATATTTACCGGGCCATGCCTTGGTATGCGCCGCGCAGCCTGAGCGTGGACGACACTTATTCAGTGCTCTCCTATGTCTTGTATTTGGGAGAAATCATCCCTGAGAACTTCGTACTTTCGCAACAAACCATGGCGCAGGTTCAGGCGCGAATGCCAAACAGAAACGGCATGACGCAACAGCACGGGCTTGGCAAAGTAGACGGCCAAGCAGATGTAAAAGCGGTTGCTTGCATGCAGGCATGCAGGCCATTTGTACAAATTGGCTCGGTACTGCCCGAACACGCTCGAAACGCCCACAACAATCTGGCCTTGCAAAACAGGCCCTATGGTCCGTTTTTGGGCATAGACACCACACTACCAAGGCAAAAATGAACAGAAGAGAGTTTCTGAACCTGTTGGCGCTGGCCAGCGCTGCCGGCATGGGGCTTCACAATGAAGCGCAAGCTGCACAGCAGGCGGCTGAAACCCTGTATGACGCGCCTGCCTTCGGAAATGTTCATTTGCTTCACTTCACCGACTGCCACGCCCAACTCAAGCCCATCTATTTCCGCGAACCTGGCTTGAATCTGGGCTTCGGAGAGCAAAAAAGCCGGGCCCCGCATTTGGTCGGAGAACACTTTTTAAATGCCTTCCAACTGGCACCCAACACCAGAATGGCGCATGCCTTCACATGCCTTGATTTTGCACAAGCCGCCAAAAACTACGGCAAGGTGGGAGGCTTCGCGCATCTTTCAACGCTGGTGCAGCGCATGAAAGCCAACCGGCCCGGTGCGCTGCTGCTCGATGGCGGCGACACATGGCAAGGCTCAGGCACAGCCTTGTGGACACAAGGCCAGGACATGGTTGATGCCTGCCTTGCATTGGGTGTGGACGTTATGACTGCACACTGGGAAATGACCTTGGGCGAAGAGCGGGTCAAGCAGATCGTAGAAAACGACTTCAAGGGCAAGGTTTCCTTTCTGGCGCAAAACGTTAAAACCAATGACTTTGGCGATCCAGTCTTTGAGTCCTACGTCATGAAGGAGATGAACGGCGTACCGGTTGCCATTATTGGTCAGGCTTTTCCATACACGCCAATTGCAAACCCTCGCTACATGGTTGCAAACTGGACCTTCGGCATTCAAGAAGAAGGCTTGCAGGCGGTGGTGAATGAGGCCAGGGGCAAAGGGGCACAGGTGGTGGTGCTTTTGTCCCACAATGGCATGGATGTCGATCTGAAATTAGCCTCCCGTGTCAGTGGTCTGGATGCGATTCTGGGCGGCCATACGCACGATGGCATTCCCGCCCCGATTCCAGTCAAAAATCGCGGTGGCATCACCTTGGTAACCAACGCAGGTTCAAACGGCAAGTTTCTGGGGGTGCTTGATTTTGAGGTGAAAGCAAAACGGGTCAGCAACTTCAAATACCGTCTGTTGCCCGTTTTTTCGGATTTGCTGCCTGCAGACGGAGCAATGCAAAAACTGATCACCCGAATCCGCGCCCCCTACGAAACCCGGCTCAATGAAAAGTTGGCGGTCACAGAAGGCCTGCTTTACAGGCGCGGGAATTTCACTGGCAGCTTTGATCAACTGATTGTAGATGCCTTGATGAAAACAAAAGGGGCTGAAATTGCATTTTCCCCAGGTTTTCGCTGGGGTACCAGTTTGCTGCCGGGGCAAACCATCACCATGGAAAACTTGCTGGACCAAACAGCGATTACCTACCCCTACACCACATTGACCAACATGAAAGGGGACATGATAAAAACCATTCTTGAAGATGTGGCGGACAACCTGTTCAACCCAGACCCTTATTATCAGCAGGGCGGTGACATGGTGAGGGTGGGGGGCTTGCACTACGACATTGACCCGGAAGGGGCTGCAGGCCAAAGAATCAGCAACATGCGCCTGCACGGAAAACTCATAGACCCCAACAAGATCTACCGCGTGGCCGGTTGGGCGCCGGTTTCAGAAGAAAGCAAAGCCGCGGGTGGGGAACCCATCTGGGAATTAATGTCTGCTTACCTTAAAAATGAAAAAATCATCAAAACACGCCCTTTGAATTTACCCAACATCAAGGGCCTGAAAAACAACAAGGGCCTCAGCAAGTGCTGAGCGGCATGGGGGTTCAGATGGGCGGATTTTTCAATTTCAAGTTGGTCGTTTTGTTGTGCATGGTTGTTCTGAGTATTCAGTCCGCAGGCGCGGCCGACATGGCCAACGGAGAAAAACTGCACTCAGACAAGTGTGTGGCTTGTCATGCGCAAAAGGCTGTTTTTGGTGACGCAGATATTTTTTACCTTAAAAAAGACAGAAAAGTGACTGATTTCAAAGGCGTTAAACGCATGATCTCGCTTTGCAACACGGAATTGCGTCTCGATTTGTTTCCGGAAGACGAACAAGACAT
>JBEIKS010000145.1:0-6567 GCA_040379625.1 Burkholderiaceae bacterium | reverse complement strand
GTGCCGCAACGGGAAATGCTGAGATTGGCCAGCTTGGAAGGCATAAGTGTCACCCTGAAGTGTGACCCCTGAAAATGAAAAAACCGCTCTAACTCATTGAATTAGAACGGTTTTTGACGTGCTGGCGTCCCCACGGGGATTCGAACCCCGGTTATCGCCGTGAAAGGGCGGTGTCCTAGGCCTCTAGACGATGGGGACAGAAATCTGTCGATACTAGCCTTTTTGCTTTTTGGTGGAGGTAAGCGGGATCGAACCGCTGACCTCTTGCATGCCATGCAAGCGCTCTCCCAGCTGAGCTATACCCCCTAAAGCGAAGACCGCAATTATGAACATATTTTTTTTGGCTGTCAAATCGCCGTTTTTTACAGCCTATTTAACAAACCAAAACTGCACACAACCACTGTCAGTGCTAAAGAGCCAACTCTTTTGTAAGAGTCGCCTTTAAGTTGAAATTTCAAACCGCAAATTTCTTCTCATCACCAAAGCGAAACGAAGTATACAGCAAAGTGCGCAATGCTACACTGGCGCTCTATTAGTTTTTTGTATGGCACTGCTAAATGTACCCGGATCCAAAATTTTGCTCGGCCTGCGGCCATGGCGTAACGCACGAAACCCCTGCCGATGACTCACGTCCGCGCCATGTTTGTAAGAACTGCAACGCCATCCATTATGTGAACCCGAAAATGGTTCTTGGCACCATACCTGTCTGGCAAAACCAAATCATGCTGTGCCGCCGCGCCATAGAACCCCGCCACGGTTTTTGGACGCTTCCCGCCGGTTTCATGGAAATTAATGAAAGCACCCATCAAGGCGCCATGCGGGAAACCCTGGAGGAAGCCGGTGCACGCGTGCGCTTGGGCCCACCCTTCACTATTTTTGATGTGCAGCGAGCGCAGCAAGTGCACATGTTTTTCAGGGCAGAGTTGCTGGATCTAGACTATGCGGCCGGCCCGGAAAGTCTGGAAGTCCGCTTGTTCACGGAAGAAGAAATCCCATGGGAAGACCTCGCGTTCCTGACCGTGAGCAAAACCCTGAAACTGTTCTTTGAAGACAGAAAAAAAGGGCAATACCGCCTCCACAGCGGCGATTTGTATGATGCTGTTTCCTGGGCCGGCGCACTTGAGTCAAACGCCTGAAGTGAAGTTCCTTTAAAAACCATGCGCCTGCCGTTTCTGGGCAAGAACAGCCCCTTCCCGCCCACATCGCAGGCCCTGACCGCCGCTCAGGGCGCCAATGGCCTGCTGGCAGTCGGTGCAGATCTCTCTGTTGAACGCCTGGTAGATGCCTACAGCCATGGCATTTTTCCTTGGTATAGCCAAGGAGAGCCCTTGTTGTGGTGGTCCCCGTCGCCTCGCATGGTGTTGCAGATCGCAAATTTCAAGGTCACACGGTCTCTGCGAAAAACCCTAAAGCGCTGTTCCGAACAGACCGACTGGCGGTTCACCATGAATCATGCGTTTCCAAATGTGGTCAGCGCATGTGCATCACCTCGTGAAGGGCAAGGCGGAACATGGATTGTTCAGGAAATGCAGGAAGCCTATTTGCGCCTGCACAATCAAGGCATTGCTCACAGCATAGAAAGCTGGTTTCAGGGCGAATTGGTCGGGGGACTGTATCTGGTGTCCATAGGCAAGATGGTATTCGGCGAAAGCATGTTCAGCCGAAAGACAGACGCCTCAAAAATGGCGCTGGCACACTTGGTAAACTGGCTATCGCCGCAAGGCGTGAAAGTGATAGACTGCCAGCAGAATACTCGTCATCTCGCATCGTTGGGGGCAGCGGAAATGCCACGTGAAACGTTCGAACAATTGGTGAACGAGGGTGTTTCTTTACCGGCGCTAAATTGGGCGCCTCAGGTGTTGGAAATCGACCATGACAAGGCCGAGTGAATTACCCTTCTCTACGCTGCAGTTCTACATCACTGCACCCTACCCTTGCAGTTACCTCGCAGGCAGGCTTGCGCGTTCGCAGGTCGCAACCCCCAGCCATCTTATTAATGCAGACGTCTATGCCGATCTGGTTCGCTCAGGGTTTCGCCGCAGCGGTCTTTTCACCTACCGCCCTTATTGTGACGGATGTCGGGCCTGCATACCGGTACGCCTGAACATCGCAAAATTCGAAAGTACGCGGAGCCAACGCCGCGCCCTTAATAAACATGCATCTTTGATTCCCAGCATACAACGCTTGCGTTTTGTACCCGAACATTATGAGTTGTACCTCCAGTATCAAATGCAGCGCCATCAAGGCGGCGGTATGGACGAAGACAGCCGCGAGCAATACTCACAATTTTTATTGCAAAGCCGCGTAAACAGTCGGCTCGTCGAATACCGCACCCCTGAAGGCAAGCTCATGATGGTGTCCATCATTGATGTACTTTCAGACGGTCTTTCCTCCGTCTACACTTTCTACGACCCGACTGCCAGCGGCAGCCTGGGCACCTATGGCGTCATGTGGCAAATCGCGCAATGCAAAGAGCTGCAACTGCCATATTTATATTTGGGCTACTGGATCAAGGAAAGCCCGAAAATGAACTACAAAGCGTCTTTTAAACCTTTAGAGCACCTACACGCCGGGAAATGGTTAGAATTGCCGCCTATTGGCGAAACGCCTGCAGCCTGACCAGGCAGGCCGCTTCAAACATTCAATCCAACAACATTCAAAGCAATGCAAATACCTTATCAATGGGTGCGCCCCTACCTGTTTTCCATGGAGCCAGAAGCGGCTCACGCATTTACTTTCAAATGGGCCGATCGTCTCGAGTCCATGGGGTTGCTTAAACACCTGGTAGCAACAGCCGAGGAAGCGCCCGTCAGGGTCATGGGGCTGACATTTCCCAATCCGGTGGGCCTTTCCGCTGGCTTGGACAAAAACGCAGAGCACATTGATGCCTTGGCCACCATGGGCTTCGGTTTTCTGGAAGTGGGTACCATCACTCCGAAACCACAACCCGGAAACCCCCAGCCCCGAATGTTCCGCATCCCGGAAAAAAACGCGATCATCAACCGCCTGGGGTTCAACAATGAGGGAGTTCCAGCGCTCATAGAAAACGTCAGACGAAGCAAATTCGTCGGCATACTTGGAATCAACATCGGAAAAAATGCCACTACCCCAGTAGAGCACGCCGATGACGATTACATCAGCGCTTTGCGTGACGTCTATCCTTTTGCCAGCTATGTCACAGTCAATATTTCATCGCCAAACACTAAAAACCTGCGTGACCTGCAAGGTGGAGATGCGCTCGACAACCTGTTGAGTCGATTGAAGGAAACACGTGAACGCCTTTGCGACGAACACGGCGTAAGACGCCCGCTGGCCCTTAAAATAGCACCCGACCTCACAGACGAGCAGATAGATGCCATCGCAGACAAGCTGGTGACCTATAATTTTGATGCGGTTATTGCCACCAACACCACGATTACACGGGAATCCGTCAAGGGCCTGCCCCATGCAGAAGAAACCGGCGGACTCAGCGGAACCCCAGTCAAAGAAATGTCGTTGAACGTTATTTCCAGACTTTACAGCCGTCTCGGGGAAGATCTACCCATCATCGGCGTAGGCGGCATCATGAGCGGTGCAGATGCAAAAGAGAAAATGCAGGCCGGTGCAAAACTTGTGCAGATTTACACCGGGCTCATCTACAAAGGCCCAGGCTTGATCACTGAATGCATCGAAGCCACACGCCCAACATTACAAGACATCAAGGCGAAGTACAGTTGAACCAGCCGGTGGCGCCCGGTAATAAAACCTGTGGCGCCCAAAAACAAAGACTGATTCAACTCAAGGACCGGTTCGACGCTCAAGTTGTTGCTTGCGGTACAGGTCTTTAAACGTGTGGCCTTGGGGCGCAGGCATCGTCCTGTAGCCACTCCAACCTGTTGCAAGCGGCAACCCATGAATTTGCGGTCTTAACTTGCTGTTAGAGCCCTGTACGCCCATCCACTTCAACACCCTTGCAGCCACTGTCACCGCCAAGCGATACAGTACAGGTCGCTTCGCGAAAAACCCCCACGCCTTCAAAAAGAAAACTTCCTGCCACGGCCGCAACTTTGCATCAAACTGCTGCTCGCGCAGCTTTCTGAGCAACTCTGGCAGAGGAATTTTTACTGGGCACACAACGTGGCACTCTCCGCACAGCGTAGCGGCCTGAGGCAAATCTAGCGCCTTCTCTATGCCCGCATAGCTCGGAGTCAAAACGGACCCCATGGGGCCGGGATACACCCACCCATACGCATGACCACCAATTTTTTGATAAACAGGGCAATGGTTCATACAAGCGCCACACTTTATGCAACGCATCATTTCCTGAAACTCACCGCCCAGCAGGTTCGTTCGCCCGCCATCCACAAAAATGACGTAATTGTGCTGCGGGCCGTCCAGCTCTCCTTCGGCACGAACTCCGGTGAGCAAAGAAACATAATTGGAAATGCTTTGGCCAGTGGCAGATCTGGGCAACAATCGCATCAAGGTCGCCAAATCTTCCAAGGTCGGAACCACCTTCTCCACGCCGGTGACAGCCACATGAATTTTCGGGACGATGGTACACATACCCTCGTTGCCTTCGTTGGTCACAATGGCAATGGAACCCGTTTCGGCAATCGCAAAATTCCCACCGGTAATACCCATGTCAGCCGCTAAAAATTGGGGGCGCAGCACCTCGCGGGCTTCTCTGGTCATTTGAGGAATGTCGGTCTTTCGGCTTTGCTGATGCACACGCTCAAACAAGTCCGCAATCTCTTCCTTGTCCTTGTGCACAACAGGCGCAATGATGTGGCTGGGAGGCTCATTGTCATTGATCTGAAGAATATACTCGCCCAGATCGGTCTCGCGGATCTGCACGCCATTGGCCTCCAGAACCTTGTTCAGCGCCATTTCTTCCGACACCATGGACTTGCTTTTGATCGCAGTTTTTACCCCATGATGAAGCGCAATTTTTGCAACCCACTGCGCAGCCTCGTCTGGCGTCTCTGCAAACAAAACTACCGTACCCCGGGCTGTCGCAGCGGCCTCAAACTTTTCCAGCCACACATCCAAAGCCTCAAGCGTGCGATTTCTGATTACCACTGCGGCGTCGCGGGTACCCTCAAAATCTTCCAACTCTGTAATGGCATTCGCTCTCGCAGTTACAAACTTGGTGGCCAGCTTTTTCAGATTCTGCTGAAGACGTACATCTGCCAGCTTTTGCCCAGAACGGGCTACAAACTGCATGCTTTGAACCTGCATTACATCTCTCCCGCAAGAACCTGTGCAACGTGTAGCACTTTGGTCGTTTGATCACCCTGATGCCTCAAGCGCCCCTCTATGTTTAGCATGCAGCCCAAATCACCCATCACAACACAACCCGCTTTGGTAGATGCAATGCCCTCACATTTCTCGTCACAAATTGAAGCGGATATATCGCCGTATTTTAGGGAAAATGTACCACCAAACCCACAACAAGCGCGACTATCAGGCATTTCGTGAATAACGTGCGGGGTGTTTTCCGAAATCAGGGCTCTGGGCTGACTTGCAATACCCAACTCACGCAAACCACTGCAACAATCGTGGTAAGTGAAGCTTTGGGAATCCGCAGTAGAAAACCCTGAAAACTGACCTGGCGGCACCTTTAAAACCGTGTAGAGAAAGTCGGTAAGCTCAAACACCTTGGTACTGAGGAGCGCAACACGGGCGCTCAAGTCAGGGTCTTGTCTGGCCACATCTGCGTAATGCTTGACCACCATGCCCACGCAACTGCCGGACGGGGCCACTATTGCCTCAAAATCTTCAAAGTCGGAGAGAAATTTCTCAAGCAAGCCTCGCGTAGTTGCAGCATCACCTGAATTCCACGCGGGTTGCCCGCAACAGGTCTGCTGCATCGGCACCTCAACGCTACAGCCTGCAGATTCCAATAACTTAACTGCAGCAAGACCTATTTCAGGTCGCATCATGTCCACCAGACAGGTTATAAAAAATCCAACTTTCAAAATAGCCCCCCTTCAAGGTGCTTTATTAAATGCCATCTGAAGTCCGGTTGATAGTGGTAAAAACCATAAGCGGAACAAAAAACCATGATGCATTGCAACAAAATATTCGAAAAGCCTCTTATTTTTCACAATGTGGAGTAAACTTTCATCAACCAACTGAAAGCAGTAAGCCATGGCAAACGAAAACGAGACAGAATCAAGAACCAGCATTCAAGTCATTGAGCGCTTGATGCAGTTATTGGATCTATTGGCAGAGCACCAAGACCCAGTTTCGTTAAAAGATCTAGCAATTCAAACAGGACTGCATCCTTCAACGTCCCACCGCATACTCAATGACCTTGTTGCGTGTCGTTTGGTAGACCGTACAGAGCCAGGCTTGTACCGCTTGGGTATGCGTTTGCTGGAACTAGGCAACCTTGTCAAAGCACGGATCAACGTAAGAGACATTGCTCTGGAACACATGCGCAAACTGCACCGCTCCACGGGTCAGACAGTGAACCTTGCCGTACGCCAAGGTGACGAGATTGTATATATAGAGCGCGCTTTCTCAGAGAGATCGGGCATGCAGGTTGTACGATCTATCGGCGGGCGTGCACCGCTGCACCTG
>JBEIKS010000144.1:0-6603 GCA_040379625.1 Burkholderiaceae bacterium | reverse complement strand
CGGGCTGGTTGTAAATACCCAGATTGGTCAGCGTCAAGTTGCCACCACCCTTGCCAAACAGCGCAATGTCGCCACTGGCACTTCTAATGGTCGCGCCGTTCAATTCGATACCGGTGTTGTCGTTACTTAAAACACCACTGAAGGTGGTGGGTATTATGCCCTGAACCTCGGTGGCCAAATGTGTACCATTCAAGGCAAGCTCACCGCCCCCTTTGCCCACCAAAACAACAGCGCCCGACTCTGTTTCAAGCAAGGCCCCCAACCCCAGCACAATTCCTTTGTAGAAGGAAGAATTCACAAACGTATTTTGACCCGGACTGCCGGTTTGCATCTGACTTTGGGCATAACCTGTGATGCTGACGGAACCAGAGCCGCGCGTTATGATTTTTGCATCGTTGCCCACAAAAACACCCGCCATGCCTTGCAGGCTCAGGCTTTGATCGAAGAAAAATTTTCCTGTGCCACCCTGCCCGCGCACCGTGATTTCGCCGCCACCGGCGTCTACCAAGGCAGCGGTTGGAACCATGCTGTCAGTGGTGTTGGTGACCATGAAATCAGTCAATACTGCAGCAAAAAACCCCGGCGAGCCTCCGATTTCCACACCATTGCCACGCGGGTTGGATGCAAAGCCGAGTTGCACGCGCTCAGAATCGGGGTTGCCGGGCTCTGCCACCACATCCAGCAACTTTCCGCCAGCAAGCAAAATATTTCCACCCGAACTGACCAGGCTTGCACCGGAGGCAATGCGAATACCGCCCTCCGTGTTTTCGCTGGTATTGCTCAATACAGAAATATGTGTGGGAGAAGAAGCATCGGCTCCACCCACAAATGCACCAGCAAGCAATTCCACCCGCCCACCGGCAGACAACTGAATGGAAGAAGTGACAGACCCTGTTTTTTGCAAACGACCACTGACCACAAGGTCACCGCCACTCACAGCGATGGCCGCATCCGAGGCCAAGCCGCCCCCCAAGCCTGAGCCGCTGACCGTACCCCCCACATTCACCAGACCTGATGCGCCGCCGTCAATCACCACCTGACCATTGCTACCCAGCGTCACGCTGTCGGCATTGATCAAGCCTTGTGTGTTGATGACACCCGACAAAACAGCGCCCACCGCCTGCGCGGTCAGCAGTACCCTGCCGCCGTTGGCAATCAAGCCGCCAGTGGCCGTGTTTTCAATCACCATTGGCAAACCGAGGGGGGCATTGTCGCCACCAGAAACCTGACCGGAAACCGGTGTGTTCACCACGAAAGACAACAAACGGTCACCCGCCAAGTCCACCGTAAATTCTTTAGCGCCGCCCAGCAGCACAGTTCCCAGGTTCGCCTGAATCAAACCCTCGTTGCGCACCTGCTCGCCCGCCAATGCAGCGTAACCGCCATCAGAGGCTGTAATGCGCCCCCTGTTTATAACCGAACCCGGCCTGCCCGAGTCTTTGAAACCATACTTCTCATTATTAAAATCAGCATCGCTCAAGCCACGGGTGGTGGCCAGAAACCCGCGGGTATCCACGGAACCGCCACTGCCTATCAACACACCATTGGGGTTGAGCAACCAGACCTGCCCGTTGCCAGACAACTGACCTTCCAACAGCGATTGCTGGCTTCCCGTGACACGGTTCAGTGCAATTGCAGAAGCGCCGGGCTGTTCAAACCAGACCTTGGAACCCGCGCCAATGTTGAAGCTCTGCCAATTTAAGATGGCCTTGTCTGCAGATTGCTTGATCTGCAACTCATAACCGTTGTTCGTGGGCAATAACACCTTAGCGCCTATTGCGGCACCCGGCGCTGTGGACAACACCGGCAGCAGCGGTGGCGGCGACGGAAGTGTTTGCGCCAACCCCGACCCGCAAAAGGCCATGGCGAACAACGCCGCCAAGGCGGTTGGAGTAAACGCGGCGGGCAGCGCACGGGTTGAAACAACGGACACACTGGCACCAGAACGTATTTTTGTGCATTCAGACACAGCCACCCATGCAGCGTTTGCGCTGTTCCAGACCACCCGGTAAACCTTGTTCAAACCACACTTGGATGACATTTCCCGCCCTAACCTTCAAACATTTCAAAAAAACAAATCACTGTATGATTTAGAAAAATCTCCGGGGTGTGATGAAAAAACAGTCACCGCCATCACCGCTCACAAACCAGACTCAGATGAACAAAAGCATATCCTCTTATGTTGGCGCCGTAGCTACCCTGAACAGGTGGTCAGGCTATTTGGCGCGGGCCATGATTCTGGCTGCCATCTTCATTTGCTTTGGCAATGCGATTTCCAGAAAAGCCTTTGATCTCAGCTCAAATGCATATCTGGAAATCCAGTGGTATTTGTTTGGTGGCGCATTTTTATTCGCCGCGGCAGACACGCTCAGGGCGAATGCCCACGTCCGAATTGACGTACTGGCCGGCAAGCTGAGCCTCAAGCACCGGCTCACCATCGACCTGATTGGTTTTACTGTTTTCCTGCTGCCGTTTTGCATACTCATGACGTATTTCAGTTGGCCCATGTTCACGGACTCGTTCTACCGAAATGAACTGTCTGCCGATGCAGGTGGCCTGCTGCGTTGGCCGGTCAAGCTGTGTATTCCCGTCGGCTTTTTTCTGCTGGGACTGCAAGCCACCGCTGAAATTTTGAAAACAGCGGTGCAACTGAAACAGCTTGAACCACAGAAACAGCGGAGCCCGTCATGACTGAGTGGCTGGCGCCCTTGATGTTTCTCTGCCTGGTTGCATTTTTGCTGTCCGGTTTTCCTGTGGCGTTTGCGCTGGTGGCCAACGGCCTGCTGTTTGGTGTGGTGGGCATTGAAATGGGCCTGCTTAAAATAGAATTACTTCAAGCATTGCCAGAAAGGGTGTTGGGCATTGTCCGCAACGAAACCTTGCTGGCCATTCCATTTTTTACTTTCATGGGCCTGATACTGGAGCGCAGCGGTCTGGCTGAAGATTTGCTGGACACCATTGGCAAACTGTTCGGCCCTTTGCGTGGCGGTGTGGCCTATGCGGTTATTTTTGTGGGCGCCCTGCTGGCCGCCACCACGGGTGTGGTCGCCGCCTCGGTGATTTCCATGGGGCTGATTTCCCTGCCGGTGATGATGCGCTACAACTACGACCCGCGCATTGCCACTGGCGTAATTGCCGCCTCAGGCACGCTGGCGCAAATCATTCCACCCTCGCTGGTGCTTATTGTGCTGGCAGACCAACTCGGCAAGTCCGTGGGTGACATGTACCAAGGCGCCCTGCTGCCCAGCGCAATTCTCACCGGTCTGTATGCGCTGTTCATTTTCAGCATTACCTGGCTACGCCCCGCATGGGTTCCGGCCCTGCCACCGCACGCCAGACAACTGCTGCCGGTAAACACTGCCATTACATTGCGCCTGCGCTTGCAGGTGGCCGGCAAGGTACTGGGCGTTTTACTCCCCACCCTGCTGCTTATTTTTTTGGTGCTGGGCACCATCTTTTTAGGCATTGCAACACCCACGGAAGGCGGCGCCATGGGCGCGGTCGGTGCGCTCTGCATCGCCTTGCTAAAGAGAAAGCTCAGCCTGAAACTGTTTAACGAAGCCTTGGCCAACACCACACAACTGTCCTGCTTTGTCATGTTCATCCTCATAGGCTCCACGGTTTTTGGTCTGGTGTTCAGAGGGCTCAACGGCGACCTGTGGATAGAACGCTTGCTGCTGGATTTGCCCGGCGGAAAAACAGGTTTCCTGATTGCTGCCAACTTCATCATTTTTTTGCTGGCATTTTTTCTGGATTTTTTTGAACTGGCCTTCATCATCGTGCCTTTGCTGGCACCGGTGGCGCAAAAGCTTGGCATCGATCTGGTCTGGTTTGGCGTCATGCTCGGGGTGAACATGCAAACCTCCTTCATGCACCCGCCTTTTGGTTTTGCGCTGTTTTATTTGCGGTCTGTAGCGCCTGAATGTATCAAGACCAGCGACATTTACCGGGGTGCCATTCCCTACGTCCTGATACAGCTACTGATGGTCGCCTTGCTCATCGCTTTCCCGGAATGGGTGAGCAATCTGGAAACCAGCGCTGAAACAGCAGCACCACTGCAATTACAGTTACCCGACTTTTAAAAAAACCGTTTGTTGGCTAACAAAAATTTGACATTGGCAAACGAGAATGCGATAGTAAAAAAATATAAAAAGTCGCCGTTTAAAAGACTCTAAATCAATAATACAAGGAGACAAAAATGAACAACCCTCAGGTGTGGTCTACCGTTCAACGCGTAGTGCTCGGTTTCTGGATTTCCATTCCCATTTTTTTCCTCGGCGGCATCAGCCTGCCACTGCTGCTGATTGCAGCGCTTACCCTGCTTGTACTGCATGCACTGGAATTGCCCGTGGCTTTCTTCAAGTTGCGTGGCTTAGGCGTTGACCCCATTAAAACCGTTGTTAAAACATTGACATACGGCTTTACCTGGTGGCTGCCCGTCAGCAAGGGCGTCATTAACGCTTAATGATTGTAAACGTCCATTTCTTGTATTCATACACACTCATATACAAAAATGCGTTTATGAACAATAATCCTGCAACTTGATCTTGCGGGCGTTTAAAAGAAGCGTTCCTTTCCTATGTCTGCGATGCACGAAATGACAATTGCAAGCTGTGGAGGCCCCACTCTGCGTTTGGTGCCTGCCCCTTGGCGGCTCAAAGGTTCGGGCCTCATAATGCTGTTGAAATCCAACACGGAGCAACTCAAACAGCAAATCAGCCTGCCGTCGGAATACAAAGAAAGCCTGAGCAAGGTTTTCAATATCCTGATGTTGGTGAATTATGAAGATTCCGACTGCGGCCCCTATCAGGAACTCCTGTTCATTCCCGGCACCATTGATCTGGGCGACAAGCGTTTGCCCAGCATCAGCAACATTTTTGTTTCCAGTGAAACCAGCGTTGTAAACGGTAGAAACAACTGGGGTATTCCTAAAAACCGGTGTGACTTCTCTTGGAGCAAAGACGCCAATGGCGTTATTCGCGTCACCTCAAGCGTGGAAGGCCAGTCTTTTTTCAATATTGAATACCGCGGCCACGGCCCCCAATTTCCTGCCAATACCGCATGGATCCCCAAAAAACTGAAAACTTTGGGGCAAATTTGGGAAGATCAGCGCTTTGTGTTCGCCCCGAAGGCCAAAGGCAAGGCCAGACATGCGAGAATCACGTCTTTGAACGTGGCATCGTCGCACTTCCCCGAAATTTCAATGCAGCAACTCATCACTGCATTTGAAATCACGAGTTTCGACATGGACTTCCCGGTGCCCGACATCACAGCACTGAGCCATGACACAAACACCTGAAGATCTAGTTCGCATTTCCAAACTCCTGTCGCAACGCGGTATTTGTTCCCGCCGCGAAGCCGACGAATTCATAGAACGCGGCTGGATTTACGTCGACGGCAAGCGCATCACTGAACTGGGCGCCCGCGCACATCCGAACGCAGAAATCACGCTGGACAAACACGCAACACTGGAACAAAGCCGGCAGGTCACCATTTTGCTGAACAAACCGGTGGGCTATGTCTCAGGCCAGGCCGAACATGGTTACAGCCCCGCCATCGACCTGATTCGCCCTGAAAACCACTGGGCTGAAGATCCGCAGACACGCTTTTCGCCGGGCATGCTAAAAAACCTGGCCCCAGCCGGGCGGCTGGACATCGACTCCACCGGCCTTTTGGTTTTAACGCAGGAAGGTCGCATTGCCAAAAAACTGATTGGTGACGATTCCGCTGTGGAAAAAGAATATTTGGTGCGCGTTGAGGGTGAAATTTACCCGGGTGGCCTGCAAATGTTGAACCACGGCCTGATTCTCGACGACCAACCGCTCAGGCCTGCCAAAGTCAGCTGGCAAAACGAAGACCAACTGCGCTTTGTATTGCGCGAAGGCAAAAAACGCCAGATCCGCCGCATGTGCAATTTGGTTGAACTGCATGTGGTGGGGTTAAAGCGCGTTCGAATTGGGCAGATCAAACTCGGCCCCCTGCCCTTGGGTCAGTGGCGGTTTCTAGGCGAACACGAAGTTTTTTAATTCTTTTAGACTTGACACACTAAAAATCCTGTTATTACGTTGTTTTTGCACATCACTTCTTAAGAACTTTACTGATATGCGGGCGTAAACTCACTGATGAAATAAAACTGCCACTTTTTTAAAAAGGCAGTCAATCCACAAAAGGAGCGTCAGATGAGATTTACCCATTCCCTCATTTCAATTTCATTGGCAGCACTGTTGGCAGGAGGCTGCGGAGGAGGAGGCGGCGCTGACAGCTTGGTGCCAACGAATGCCGGCGGCGTCACACGCATTGTCACTTTCGGCGACAGCCTTTCAGACCCTGGGGCTTACGCACTGGCAGCCATCGAAAAAGGCGGTGGTCGTTTCACGGTGAATGGCCCCGACGCCAAAGTGTGGACAGAACTGGTTGCCGCAGATTACGGCCTGCCACTGCGCCCAAACCAAGTGGTTACTGACGCAGGCCCGCAGATAAACCCGGCTGGAACATCGTATGCGGAGGGTGGGGCGCGCGTAACCCGCGTCAGCGCTTCTGCGGCAGAACTAAATTCTGAAGCCTACTCAGCAAGTCAAATGCCTGCTTTATTTCCAGCGGGTT
>JBEIKS010000143.1:0-6647 GCA_040379625.1 Burkholderiaceae bacterium | reverse complement strand
TTTCCTGAAGCGTTGCGCCAGCGCTTGCTGGGCTTGCAGGACATAAAAAACAACGGGCAGACGGGCGATCTGCTGCTGGATTCAGAGCTGTTGAGCAATGAACTGTGCCGTTTGTATGCACAATGCGCTTTGCAGGTGCTTAAACAGCTGCCAGAGGAGGCCCAGCGCTGGGTAGTTGCTGCTGGCGCTCATGGGCAGACCATCCGTCACAGGCCCGATCTGGGCGTCACCGTACAGATATTCAATCCCGCTTTGTTTTATGAGCTGACAAACATTGCAGTGGTTTCAGACTTTCGCCGTGCTGATGTGGCTGCCGGCGGACAGGGCGCGCCCTTGGTTCCGGCTTTTCACCATTGGTGGTTGCGCTCCGACGTGCAATCGTCTTCTGGTGTGGTGGGTGTCTTGAACATTGGCGGCTTTGCCAATCTCAGCCTGTGCGATGCAGAGGGTGTCAGCGGCATGGACACCGGGCCTGGCAATGTGCTGTTGGATGCCTGGGTGTTTCGTCACATGGGTTTGACCTACGACGACCAGGGTGCCTGGGCTGCGCAGGGCACGCCCGATGCCCGCTTGCTTGAGCGTTTGTTGGCGCATCCTTATTTCTCCAAGCCGTTGCCAAAAAGCACGGGGCGTGACGACTTCCATTTGGATGGCTTGCTGCTGGTGCTGCGCGATTTCCCTTTTTTAAGCCCCGTGGATGTTCAGGCCAGCTTGCTGGAGCTGACGGCGGTGTCCATCGTGACCCATTTGCCGAGTCATCTGGCCGGGTTGTACATTTGCGGTGGGGGCGCTTTTAACCGTCGGCTCATGGAGCGTCTTGGGGTTCTGATGACCCAGGCGGGTATTCGCACCCAGCCTGCGGCTTCTCAACTCAAGGGGTTACACCCCATGCAGGTAGAAGCAGTTGCGTTTGCCTGGCTGGCCCGTCAGCGTGTTCTGGGGCGGTTTGCCAATGAGCCCCGCGTTACAGGGGCGCATAGCAAGGTGTTGCTTGGGGCGATCACTGGTGCGTTGTAAGTCGCCGGTACGGCTGGTGTCGAGTTTTCAGGAATAAGAAAAACGCTTGAAAACACTGGCGGCTTGCGTACGGTTTTTGACTCCCAAGCGTCCGAACAGGTCTTTGGCGTGTGTTTTGATGGTTTCTGGTGAAACCGCCATTTTTCTTGCAATTTCCTTGTTTGACAATCCCAGACCCATTAACTTGAGCACTTCCTTTTGCTTGGGTGTCAGCTCGCCTTCAGCGAACTTGTTGAGTTGCTGAAAATCCAGTTGTGGTGAAACTTCGCTGTTCAGGAATTCGGATTGCCGAAGTGTTCTGCTGAGCGTGGAGACCACACATTCAAAGGGTTCTACTTTTGAGAGGATCAGGAACTCTTGAGTGAGCTGGCTGTTATACGCATTGAGAAAGTTTTCATCGCCGGTAAAGCCAACAACGATGGCATCACCGCTTTTATCGGAAATACTTTCTAGAATGGAAATGCCTTTGGCATCTGACACGTTCAGGTCGGCGATGATCAGCAGGGGATTGAATTCATCCATCAAGCTCAGCGTGGCTTGCAGATTGTTTGTACAAACAACTTTACCGCCCGGTAACAAGTGTTCTGCGAGGTCTTTAAGGCCCGCAGCGAACATGGGGTGATCTTCTAATATTATGGTTGTTAAGCTCATTTCCTGACTCCTTTAGTCGCATTTGAAGGCGGGTTGTTTAGGGCGTTCAAAGCGTGTCTGAAGGTTAAAAAATAACTCAATGAGTGTCAAGAACAAAATTACTGCATTTTATTGAAATAACCACGATGGGTGATATTTAAATCTCACTAAAATGGGTGGGGTGATTGCTTTTTTTTGTTTTATAGTTTTTTTATATTTTATTGTTTTAAATCAACTGCTTGTATTAATTGTAAAGCTCTGTATTTGGTATTATTTAACAATAGGAGTGATATTTTTTCTTACTTAACTAAAACGGGTACTTCAAGGGTTCTTAATATTGACTGTTCAAATGTCATAGACAAAAACGGCAGGCTTAAATACAAAACATAAAAGCCAACCAGCAAAGTTACTGCGAAACCAATGCTCATAATATTCAATTGAGGTGCCGCCCTTGCCAGCACACCCAACATGATGTTTGCACTCATTAGGGCAGTTATGACAGGCAATGCAATTTGCAACCCCAGCATGAACATCAGGCTGCCCAATGCCGCAATTCTTTCTGGCTGTATGTGGGAGAAGACATCGCCAACGGGTGCAATTTCGAAACTTTTTATAATGGCTGCGATGACAAGTAAATGGCCATTGATACTAAAAAATGCCAGCGAAGCCAGAATGCCGATGAAACTTCCAATCAGAGGTGATGGCGCATTGCGCTGTGGGTCAATGAACTGGGCGAAAGCCAATCCCATTTGCAGGCCCAGCAGGTCACCTGCCATTTCAAAGGCAGTAAATATCATGCGCATTGAAAACCCCAGCGCAATACCGATGAATATCTGTTGAAACAAGAGACTCATTGCGCGGGGGTCGTTCAACGTGGGTGGGGCGGGCAGCAACGGCGCCACCAACAGGCTGATGCCGATGGCCAAGCCCACACGCACGCGCCGCGGCACCGCCTTGTGGTTGAACACCGGGGCGGTGCTGAGCATGGCCAGAATGCGTATGAAAGGCCACACAAAGCCGGAGAGCAGTGTCAGAAGGGTTGCACTGTTGATGGAAAACACGGGTCAGGTTTCTTTAGCCGATGACGTAGGGAATGTTGAGCAGCAGTTCCCGGGTGTAGTCGATGAGTGTGGTGAGCATCCAAGGCCCCAGCAACATCATGGTCAGAAAAATGGCCAGCATCTTGGGAATGAAAGACAGGGTCATTTCGTTGATCTGGGTGGCTGCCTGCAAAATACTGACAATCAGACCGACCACCAAGGCCGTCAGCAACAAGGGGGCTGACACCAGCAGCATGACTTCAATGCATTTCTGGCCCAGATTCAACACGGTTTGTGTGGTCATCATGGCGCAGACTCCTGTGTGAGGCGTTCCTTGATGGGGGTAAAAAGGTTCAACAGGCTGGCTTTCGACACGGGTTTGACCAAAATGTCGTCAAAGCCGGAGTCCAGAATGACCCGCCGTTCGTCTTCCAGCGCGTGTGCTGTGTAAGCCACTGCAAAAATAGTCTTCAGGGCAGGGCGCTGCCTGATGATTTTTAAAGTTTCCACTCCGGAAAGGCCCGGCATGCTGATGTCCATCAGTATGACTTTAAACACCTTTTGAGACAGTATTTCCAGGGCACTTTCACCACTTTCTGCCTCGGCGGTTTCCCAGCCGTCGCGCTGCAGTAGCGTCTTTGCCAATTGCCGGTTGATCATGTTGTCGTCGACGATGAGTATTTCAGCCATGGCGCACCTACTGGAAACTCGCCACAAGTGAGCTGACAATCAGCGTCCAGCCGTCCACCATGACGAACAGCATCAATTTGAAGGGCAGGGAAATCAGCATGGGGGAGAGCATCATCATACCCATGGACATCAATACACTGGAAACAATCAGGTCGATGACCAAAAACGGCAAAAAGATCATGAAGCCGATCTGAAATGCGGTTTTCAGTTCGCTGGTGACAAACGCGGGTACCAGCACTTTTAATGGCAGGTCTTCAGGTTTGTCTACGTCAGGTTGTTTTGCCAGTTTCATGAACAGCGCCACATCGGGTTCGCGTGTCTGTTTCAACATGAACGCCTTGATGGGAGGTTCGGCCTGGGCCACCATGGCCTGAAAACTGATTTTGTTTTCGGAATAGGGCTGGTAGGCGTCGTCGTAAATTTTGGTGAGCACCGGCGACATGACAAAAGCGGTCAGGAACAAGGACAAGCCGATAATGACTTGGTTCGGCGGCGAGCTTTGGGTTCCCAGCGCCATGCGCAGCAGTGACATGACAATGACAATGCGGGTGAAGCCCGTCATCATCAACAACACTGAAGGCAGAAAACCTAAAAATGTGAGCGAGAGCAGCGTCTGAACCGGTACTGAGTAGTTCACGGTACCACCGGGGCCGGGTGAAGATACAAAACCCGGCAGGCCTTGTTGCGCCCAAGCAGCTTGCGCTGCAACCATCAAACCAAGCAGCAGGCACGTTTTAAGTGATGCAGATTTCATGATGCTTGTGGCTTTTTGACCCGCTCAAGCAGGCTGGCGAAAGTTTGTGCGGTTGCCAGGTTGCCCGGCAATTCCATGCTGCCTTTGGGCATGCTGTGCAGCGTGTTGATGGCGTGGGGCGTGATGCCCAGCACCAGCCAGGTTTCGCCCACTTCGACCAGGGCAATTTTTTCGCGTGCCCCCAGCGACATGACTGCCAGCGTCTTGATGAAATGGTTGCCGGTCAGGGTGCGGGTAATGCCAAACTTCTTGAGCGCCCAAGCCAAACCGAGCATTAAGCCCAAGACCAGTACCAATGCGCCCAAATTTTGATAAATATTCATCGACTCAGTTTTCTTAAACGTTCTGAAGGTGTGATGATGTCTGTGAGCCGGATGCCGAATTTATCGTTCACCACCACCACCTCGCCTTGCGCAATAAGGTAGCCGTTCACCAGCACATCCATGGGTTCACCTGCCAAGCCATCAAGTTCAATCACAGAACCTTGGGCCAGTTGCAGGATGTGTTTGATAGGTATCTTCGTGCGCCCAAGCTCGACTGTCAACTGGACAGGGATGTCGAGCACCATGTCCAAGTCGTGTTGCGTCATTGCGCCACTGGGCGAGTTGCCGCCACCGAAGGAGGGGAACAGGCCCGCTGCCGGCTTTACATCACCAATGCTGGCAAACATGCCGCCGGCCGGTGCCTCGCCTGCGCTTGAGGGGGTGGAGGCCTGTTCGGCCAGGGCGGCAGCCCAATCGTCTTCTGCTGCAGCTTGGTCTGAACCCATATTTTCGCTTTCGGACGCCATCTTATCCTCCTGGTGTCGTATTGATGATTGTGGAAGGTCCCGCGCCGGGTCTTGGGCCCAGTGGAGAGACGGGAGTTGAGCCGAGAGGTGAGCCAGGCGGGGCAGCGGTGCCGTCAGCAGGGGCTGCCGGATTGGCATTGCCCTTGTTTTCAGCGCCTTCGTTGATTTTCGTATTCAGCTTGTATTTTGCGGCCAGTTCCTTGGCCACTTCTTCAAGGTGATCACTCTTTAGATCGCTGGGCGGACTCAACAGCACTTTTTCAATTTTCAGGGCGTACTTGCCGTTGCTGCTGCCGTAACTGCACTCAAAGCCGGGAACGTTGTCCACGGTGGCTTCAATCTGGGCGGGAATGTCGAGCGGGATGACGTCGCCCACGTGCAGTTTCATGATGTCGCTGATATACAGCCGGCTTTTTGCCAAATGCGCTTTCACTTGAACTTCCGCTTCCTGAACCTGCAGTTTCAGCATGTTGAGCCAGCGACGGTCTGGTTCTGCCTGATCGCCCTGCAAGGTGGAATAGAGGATATCGCGGATGGGTTCCAGTGTGGAGTAGGGGATGCACATTTGTATGGTGCCACCGCCATCGCCGATTTCAACCCGAACCCCCATGACCACCACAATTTCTGAGGGGGTGGCAATGTTGGCGAACTGCGTGTGCATTTCCGAGCGGATGTATTCCGGATGCAAAGGAAACACCGGCGCCCACGACTTGACGAATTCTTCAAACACGACATCGAGCAAGCGACCAATGATGCGTTGCTCCGTGCTGGTGAAATCACGTCCCTCGACGCGGGTGTGGTAGCGACCATCGCCGCCAAAAATATTGTCGATGATGGTAAAAATCAGGCTGGGCTCAAAAATAAACAGGCCATTGCCCCGCAAGGGGCGCATTGAGCAGATGTTCAGGTTGGTGGGCACCACGACGTTGCGGACAAATTCGTTGTACTTGATCACCTTGCAATTGATGACTGCAATTTCCGGCGTGCGGCGCATGAAATTGAACAGGCCAGTGCGCAACAGACGCGCAAAGCGCTCGTTGATAATTTCCAGCGTGGGCATCCGGCCACGCACAATCCGCTCTTGCGTACCCAGGTTGTAGGTGCGCATTTCCAGTTTGCTGCCGCCGGTCATTTCCTCCGGGGGTGCGTCTTCACCGCTGGAGCCATTGAGCAGGGCATCTACTTCTTCTTGGGATAGAAATTCGCTGGCCATGTTTTTCTTGCCTTACTGGATCACAAAGCTGGAAAAGTGGACGTCAACAATGCCACGGTCCTTGCCCTTGTATTGCACGGTGTCTCGGGCCATGTCGAGCAGTTCATCCATCAAGGCTTGCTTGCCATTGACAGTGGACAGTGCCTTGGCATCCTTGCTCGCCAAAATAAGAAGGATTCGACTGCGCAGTATCGGAATGTAGGCCTTCATGTTGTCAGAGGCCTTGGCATCCACCACCTGATAGGTGATGCCGATCTGCAAATAGCGTTTTTCTTCGCCATCTGAAATATTGACCACGAACGGATCCATGATGGTGAAGGCGGGTGGCCCTTTTTTCACAGGTTCTTCGACGGGCTCTTCCTCAACCACTTCAACGGGCGGCTTCTTGGGTTTCTTTTTCTTCATCATGAAAAACGCACCACCACCGCCACCCAACAGAACAACCGCGGCGATGATGATGATCATCATCTTCTTTTTCTTTTTCTTGGCGGCATCTTCATCACCACCTTCGGC
>JBEIKS010000142.1:0-6661 GCA_040379625.1 Burkholderiaceae bacterium | reverse complement strand
TCACTCGCCAATTTTGCAGTGCCATTTTGGGCTGAAAAGGTCGCGACCTCTTTGTCAACGTTGCACGCCTTGTGCTGCGCTTCTTCCAATACGGTTTTCAACAACAATGAAACTGCAGTGGCAATGATGGGCTTTTCTTCAGGCAGACTTGTAGAAGGGTCAGAAGAAGAATCTGTTCCACTAATGTGTCTAGGGCGAACCACGAAAAAACGGGAGTGTGCTGACGGCGTGGAGGAAGGCAATACGGTGATGGTATTTTTGGGCATGAACGGTTTTAAACAAGAATCAGTGTCAGCCCTCTAGGTGGCAAAAACCCTTTTGAAGGTTCATTGTTTTTAGGCGTAACCCGCGAGCTCTGCTATTTTTTGCCATGTGGTTGGGTGGCTGACCACAGAGGAATGGTCTGATGCAGCCACATGGGTGGTGGTGACCTTGCAGCGCAAGGCGGCACACAAACGCTGCGTGTTTTCATGGGGCACTACCGTATCTGAAGCGGCAAGCACGACATGCGTAGGAACACTGACATGGGCTGCGTGCAGCAGACTTTCAAACCGGTGCTTGAGCAATCGCCCCACAGGTGCCATCGGAAACTTCAGGCCTGCAATGTTCACCATGGAATCGTAGGGGCTGATCAGATGAAGGCTGTCAATGTTCGGGTTGTTCGCAGCCACCTGCATGGCCACGCCCGTGCCCAAAGAGCGACCGACAATGTGCAGGCGGCGTATGCGTTTGTCTGCACGCAAGAAGCGGATCAGGTCTTGCGCGTCTTGAACCACAGCGGCTTCGCTGGCGTCGCCTTCAGACAAACCGAAACCGCGGTAATTCAATGCGTAAAAAGCCAACCCTGGGCAATGTCTGGCCATGTCAGAAACCCAACGCACATCTTCTGAACGACCTCCGAAATACACCAGCGCATCAAAAGAGCCTGAGCTTGGTTCCAGCGAAACACCATGCAGCAAACAGGCGTCTTTTGTGTGGGGAAACCAAAAATTTTTTGCGGGTGCGGACACGCTTTGAATCGAGTTTTTCAGTTGCGGTAATTGCACCTGAGGAATGCCCATGGGCATTTCATTGACCGGCTTGAACACCAACGATCTTTGATTGAGATACAAGCCCGCCCAATAGCCAAGCACTGCACTGGCAACCCCAAGACCCGCTCTGGCAATGAGTTTTCCCATTATCATGATGCGCACCTCCCACACTGATGTTTACGTCACAATCGCGTGAAAAGTTGAATTTGCATAATGGGCAAATGGGTGAGAGACACCGCTCTGTTTCGGGCTTAAGCTGAGAACGCGGAGGCGAATGCCTTGGCCGATTGTTTGAACCAGTTGCGGTGCAAAAATTCTGGCCAGTGTTCTGGCTGGCTTGGAAAACCGCTGGCCCGGTTTTGAAAGCTGCTGGCAGATTCACCCAACAACTCAAACGCTTCACGCGCCTTCACCGTGGCCTGTTCAAGTACCTGCTGCCCCACCGCATTGGTTTGCAACAGCAAGGCTTTTAAACAGTCGTCAGGGGTTGCTCGGTGTATGCCCAAGCGCCGCAACGGCGGATTGGGAAAGTCTTTGATGTTCCAGGTGAGCAAAACAATCTGGCAACCCGGCAGGCTGTGCTTGAGCTTCAGGGCTGCTGCGGCCACATGGCGGTCTTTTTCATGAACACTGCGAACATCGGGGAAATACGCATCAAATGCAGACACATTTTTCACTGCCGCTTGTTGCGCCCAGTGGGCCTTGGCAATTTCAGCCCCCTGAACGGTCAGGCGCTCGAGTTTTATCAGGTTGCGAAAACATTCGTCCAGCACCACATCGCTGTCGTACAAACTTACGTTCGGCAAGGTGTCCGCCAGCGACAGCCACAAGGCGCGTTGCCAGTCGGAAAACAATACATTGGCATCCAGAAACAGCGCCACCGGTTGTGAAAAGTCCGGGGTTCTGTTTTTGGCCGCCGCGAGGGAAGCAATCATGGGTATGGGAAGCTGTGAATGAATAACACCTCAGCGCCGGCGCATGACAAAAACAAAATTGTCGCCCTCAACCATGGAGCTCAGCAATTCATTGCCGGTTTGCTTGGCAAACGCTTTGAAATCCATGACCGCGCCCGGGTCGGTTGCAATCACGCGCAACACTTCCCCGCTCTGCATTTCAGCCAAGGCCTTTTTTGTTTTCAAGATGGGCAACGGGCAATTCAGCCCGCTGGCATCAACTTCCTTGTGAATTTGCATTTACAGTTTGCTTTCCACCCACGCCGCCACGCTGGCCAATGCGCCCGGCAAGGCCGCAGGGTTGTTGCCACCGGCTTGCGCCATGTCAGGGCGACCACCGCCCTTGCCCCCCACTTGCAGGGCCACCTGATTCACCAGTTCGCCGGCCTTTAGCCTGCCGGTCAGGTCGGGGGTTACGGTTGCAATCAGGCTGACTTTGTCGCCGTCACAAGCGGCCAGCACCAAGGCCACTGATTTCAGTTTGTCTTTGATTTTGTCAGCCGTTTCACGCAGGGTTTTTACATCGGCGCCTTCCAGCAGAGCCGCCAGCGTATTAACGCCCTTCACCACCTTGACCTGTTCCAGCAGCTCATCGCCTTGAGAGGCCGCCAACTTGCTTTTCAGGCGAGCCAACTCTTTTTCCAAGGCCTTGGCGTTGTCCAGCAACTGCCCGATTTTGCCCGGCAACTCTGCCGCTGGCGCGCGCAGCGCAGACGCCATGACAGACAACTGAGACTCCATGGTTTGAACATGCGCCAAAGCGCCAATACCCGTGGTGGCTTCCAACCTGCGTATGCCTGCGGCAACGCCGGACTCCGCCAAAATTTTAAACAAACCGATGTCACCGGTTCGCTCAACGTGGGTGCCGCCGCACAATTCGCGGGAAGAGCCAATGTCAAGCACGCGAACTTCGTCGCCGTATTTTTCGCCAAACAACATCATGGCACCCAGCTTCTGGGCATCGTCTATGGGCATGACGCGCGCAACCGTGGCGGCGTTGCGCAAAATTTCTGCATTGACCAAAGACTCTACGGTGCGAATTTCATCTTCGGTCATGGCGCTGTGATGAGAAAAATCGAAACGGGTTTTTTCTGCATCCACCAAAGAACCCTTTTGCGCCACATGGCCGCCCAACACTTCACGCAGCGCTTTGTGCATCAGGTGGGTTGCCGAGTGATTGCGGATGGTTCGGCCACGCAATTCGTCATCGACCTGAGCGCTCACTGCCTGCCCTACTTTCAGGCTGCCCAAACGCAAAACGCCGTGGTGACCAAACACATCGGCCTTTATTTTTAGCGTGTCCTCGACGGTGAACACGGTGCTGCCCGATGTCAGTTTTCCCTGATCGCCCACCTGACCACCAGACTCAGCGTAAAACGGTGTGTTGTTCAACACCACCACGCCGGCTTGCCCTGCCTTTAATTCTTCTACTGCGGCACCGTCTGCATACAAGGCGGTGACCACAGACTGGGCCAGACTCAAGGTGGTGTAACCTTCAAACACGGTGCTGGCGCCATCGTAATTCAAGCCGCCTGCCATTTTGAATTTACCGGCGGCACGGGCCTGGTCGCGCTGGCGTTCCATGGCGGCATCAAAACCCGCTTCGTCGACCGTCATGCCACGCTCGCGGCAAACATCGGCGGTCAAATCAACGGGAAAGCCGAAGGTGTCGTGCAGTTTGAATGCGGTGTTGCCATCGAGCTGCCCTTGGGCAGGCAACTGTGCCAAGGCAGCGTCGAGAATGCCCATGCCGTGTTCAATGGTTTCAAAAAAGCGCTGTTCTTCCTGTTGAAGAATGTCGGTGACTGATTTTTCAGCAGCGGCCAATTCAGGGTAGGCCTCGCCCATTTCCGCCACCAGATCGCGCACCATGCGGTGAAAGAACGGTGTGCGGCAACCCAGCTTGTAACCGTGGCGAATGGCACGGCGAATAATTCGGCGCAATACAAAACCGCGGCCTTCATTGCCGGGAATGACACCGTCTACAATCAGGAAACTGCAGGCGCGAATGTGGTCTGCGAGCACTTTCAATGAATTGTTGGCCACATCCGCACTACCGGCCTGTGCCGTCACTTCTCTGGCTGCCGCTGCAATCAGGTTCTGGAACAGGTCAATTTCATAATTGCTGTGCACATGTTGCAGCACCGCTGCAATGCGCTCCAGGCCCATGCCGGTGTCTACGCAAGGTTTTGGCAGCGGGGTCATGCTGCCATCGGCCGCGCGCTCGAACTGCATGAACACGAGGTTCCAGATTTCAATATAGCGGTCGCCATCGGCCTCGGGGCTTCCGGGCGGGCCACCCCAGACATCGGCGCCGTGGTCAAAGAAAATTTCCGAACATGGACCGCAGGGCCCGGTGTCGGCCATTTGCCAGAAATTGTCGGAGGCGTAACGGGCGCCCTTGTTGTCACCAATGCGGATGATTCTTTCCGTGGGCACACCCATGTCTTGGGCCCAGATGTTGTAGGCTTCATCGTCGTCTTGGTACACCGTAACCCAAAGCTTTTCCTTGGGCAGACAATAAACTTCCGTCAGCAATTCCCAAGCATATTCAATGGCGTTGCGCTTGAAATAGTCACCGAAACTGAAGTTTCCCAGCATTTCAAAAAAGGTGTGGTGGCGCGCGGTGTAACCCACGTTTTCAAGGTCGTTGTGCTTGCCGCCGGCCCGCACACTGCGCTGTGAACTGGTGGCACGCGTATAGGGGCGCGGCTCACGGCCTAAAAACACATCTTTGAACTGCACCATGCCAGAATTGGTAAACAGCAGCGTGGGGTCGTTGCCTGGTACGAGTGAACTTGAAGGCACAACGGTGTGGCCTTTCGATTCAAAGTACTGAAGGAATTTCTGGCGAATATCTGCAGCTTTCATGGGAATTCGAACTCTATCTGGTGAAAAAATACGGTGTTGGTTGGATTTATGCAGGCAATTATAAGGCCGAGAAGCTCATTTCATCGGTAAAACACGCATCGACACCGATGGTATCGAGCGTTTTCAGGCGTTGCGGGTCATTGACAGTGTAGACCCTGACGCGGCGGCGGGTGGTGTGTATGCGCCTGACCACTTCAGCGCTGACATGGGAATGGTGCAAATGCACACCTTCGGCGTCAAGTTCGCGGGCAATGGTGGCCCAGTTGTCCGGCAAGTCGTCAAACAGCACAGCCAGGCGGCCTGCGTAGCCCGCGCGCCTGACGGCGTAAAGCCCTTCAAGACCAAAACTGGACAACACCAGACGGTCTGTGCCGGCATAGGGGCTTGCCGCAATGGCAGCAAGGAACAAGCCCGCTGTAGCGTCTAGACGGGCTGTATCGTACAGACCGCTGTCCATGTCCAGCTTGACTTCCAGGTTCACCTCAAGCTTGAGGTCGGCACAGGCCAGCAGCGCTTCAGACAGCAATGGCAGGGGCTCGCCGGCAAAGTCTGGCGACAACCAGCTGCCCGCTTCAAAGTGCTGTAGATCTGCATAATTCAGCTCAATAATGCGCTTGCGTTCAAACAGCGGTTGCCCTTCCACCACCCGCCCCGGTCTGGGCTGCAACGTTCTGCCCACTTGCCAGTCGTGGTGGAGCACCAGACGCCCGTCTGCCGTGGGCATGGCGTCAAATTCAACCGCACCGAAACCAGCAGCAGCCCCTTGGCGCAACGCCAGCAAGGTGTTTTCAGGCGCCTTTTTACCAGCCCCGCGGTGCGCAAACAGCTGCATGCGCAAACTCACTTTTTCGCTTTCGGAGATTTCGCGGCAACATCGCCCACCCCGGCGCCAGTCATAGCGTTGGCGGACGCCACGGAGTCGTCGAGCACGGCTTTGGCCGCCTTGCCGGAATCAAAGGCATTCACAATTTCCTTGTCGCCGGCGTTAAGCACCTGCTGGCGCTTTGCAAAGTGAAACGGCTTGATCAGCGTTGATTTCACCGCCGCCAGTTTTTCACTGATGACACCCCAACCGGGAATGCGCTCATAAAAGCCGGTTTTTTTGGTGTTGGCCTGCGCTTCCAGCGTCAGGGGAACAGCGCCGGTTTTTTGATGCCAGCGGGCGGCCACCTCGGGTTTGAACCAGTAAGCGGAAAAGGCCGCAGCGGCTTTCTTTTGGTCTGCGGTGACGGGTTTGATCAGATAGAGGCCATCGCCATTTGGAAACAGCTTGCCTTGCGTTTTTGCGACTTCATCCCACAGCGGCATTTGCGTAATGACCACCTGACCGCGCTGCGCCTCGGGCACCTCGCCCAAAGCGGTTGAAGGTCCGAGCAAAATGGGGCATTTTCCCGAGCCCCAGGCCTGCAAGGCCTTTTCACTGTCACCGGTCATCAGCAAATCGCTTTTAACCCAGGACATGATGAGCGCCATGTGGCGCACATGCATCAGACTGTTGAAGGCGTACTGGCCGCCATCACCATCCGCGCCGTCGTCTTTGGTGGTGTAGGGCTGACTGTGCCAGGCAGACAGGTTTTCCATGTGCACCCAGGCCGGGTTCGGACTGGCAATACCACAGGAAAACCCGGATTCGCGCAATTTGTAGGCTGCATTTTGCAGATCGCGCCAATCGGCAAACTGAGTGACCAAGGGCAGCCCGACTTTTTCAAAGGCATCGGCGCGGTACATGACCACAGGCACAGCTGCAGTCAGCGGCAAGGCCACCCACTTGCCCTTGCTGTTCCTGAACGCTGCCGTGGCTGCGGC
>JBEIKS010000141.1:0-6663 GCA_040379625.1 Burkholderiaceae bacterium | reverse complement strand
GGTCGTCTTCCGGAATACCGGCTTCGACTTTACCGACCAGATCAGCCCCCACATCGGCACCCTTGGTGAAAATGCCGCCACCGAGTCTGGCGAAAATTGAAATCAGTGAGCCACCGAAGCCCAAGCCGACAAGCGGGTGCAGCACATCTGTCAGGTTCACTGTTTTTCCCAAACCGTGGGGGGCTGAGAACAGCAAAACTCCGAAGTAGCCCGCCACGCCCAGCAATCCCAGACCGACCACCAGCATTCCGGTGATTGCGCCGCCCCTGAATGCAACATCCAAGGCCTGCTGCAACCCTTGTGTGGCTGCCTGCGCGGTTCTAACGTTGGCCCTCACTGAGACATTCATACCGATGTAACCAGCAGCCCCCGAGAGCACTGAACCAATCAGGAATCCGATGGCAGTGGGCCATCCCAAGCCAGGGATGAGGGCAATGGCGATGAAGAGAACCGCGCCCACCAGGCCGATGGCCTTGTATTGGCGGTTGAGATAGGCTTGAGCGCCCTGTTGAATGGCGGCTGCGATTTCCCGCATTCGCTCGCTGCCGGTTGGGAGGCGGTTAATCCATAGACTGGACAATATGCCGTATAAAACGGCGACAAGCCCACAGCCCAATGTGACCCAAAGCCCAAAAAGTGCGTGATTAGACATCAAGCGTTCCCCTTTACAGTGGTTTTTACGCAATCTTTCTTACCTGCAGACGCAACACTCTGGCGAGATTGCGCTTTTTCGGGCCTGTCGCGCATTGCGCGACACTGGGTCATTTCATGTTTTTCGGCCCTGACTCAGTTTTTCAATGCAGCCAGTGCGGCTTCGCGGATACTGTCCACGGGGCCTACGCCTGCAATTTTCCGGTACTTCGGCGCCAGTGCATCGCCTTGGGCAGCCCAGTCAGAATAGTAGCCAACCAATGGGCGGGTCTGTGCTTCATAGACCTCAAGGCGTTTGCGGACTGTGTCTTCCTTGTCGTCGTCTCGTTGAATCAGGTCTTCGCCGGTCACATCGTCTTTGCCTTCCACTTTTGGTGGGTTGAACTTGACGTGGTAAGTGCGACCCGAGGCCACGTGTGCACGGCGACCGCTCATGCGCTCAATGATTTCAGAATGGGGTACGTCGATTTCCAGCACATAGTCGATGCGAACACCTGCAGATTTCATTGCATCGGCTTGGGGAATGGTTCTGGGAAAACCGTCAAACAGGTAACCATTTTTGCAGTCATCCTGCAATAAACGCTCTTTCACCAAATTGATAATGATTTCGTCTGACACCAGACCGCCTGAATCCATTACTTTTTTCGCTTCAATGCCCAATGGTGTGCCCGCTTTTACGGCTGCCCTCAACATGTCGCCTGTTGAAATTTGGGGAATGTTGTAGGTGTCTTTAATGTAATTGGCTTGTGTTCCCTTGCCTGCGCCGGGTGCACCAAGAAGAATTAAACGCATTGTTTTGCCTCTGGAATAGTGAAAAGATTTTTTTATTGCCCACTTGTACTGTCTCGTGCTTGCGCGAAACTTACCTGACTGTCGTTCGGGGGTCAAACATTTAAAATTAGTGTTTTGTATTTTGCCGAAGTTCTACGGTGCTTCAAGATGCCCGCCACAGTCGCCTGACCCGTTCCAGGTCTTCAATTGTGTCTACGCCCGGTGCGGGTGTTTCATCAACCAACATCACCGATATTTTATGGCCGTGGTAGAGCGCCCTGAGTTGTTCAAGGCTCTCTGTGCTGTCGAGCGGACTTTGCTGCCAACCCACATAGCTTCTCAAAAAAGCCACCCGGTAGGCATACATGCCAATGTGGCGTATGGGTTGAAAGTTACCCGGCAGTGGGCCTCGAGCCGTTTGTGCCATGAGATCCCGGGGGTAGGGCACAGGGGCGCGGGAAAAATAGATGGCGTGACCTGAGGCGTCGAGAACGATTTTAACCATGTTGGGGTTGCAAAAATCTTCCCAACTGTCGAACACGCTACCGCAGGTGGCAATTGAGGCATCTGTTGATGCCAGACGCTGCGCCACACGGTCTACCAGTTCGGGGTCTATCAGGGGTTCGTCGCCTTGAACGTTGACGATGATCTGGTCGTCGCCCCAGTTTTTTGCAATCGCAACTTCTGCAATCCGGTCGGTGCCGCTGGGGCAGTCGGGCGAGGTTAAAACCACGTCAATGCCGTGTTTGCGACAGACCGCTTCAATTTCTGTGTGGTCGGTTGCCACAACAATTTCCGAGGCTTGGGTGCTGATTACGCGCTCAGCCACCCTGACAACCATGGGCTTGCCATGAATGTCGGCAAGTGGTTTGTTGGGCAGTCGTGTTGAAGCCATGCGGGCTGGAACAACGATTTTATAAGGGACAGTCATTGGTGAGCCTGTTTCAGACTTCGCTCGATGGCCCGGCAGTGACATGTTTCAACAGGTCACGGGCTTGTTCGGCGATCATGATGGGAATGCCATCGCGGATTGGGAAGCCAAGCTTGTCTGCCTTGCAGATCAGTTCCTGTTGGGCTCTGTCATGGTCCAAAGGACTTTTACAAATTGGACACACCAGTATTTCAAGCATTTTTAGGTCCACGAAGTTTCTCTTCCAAAGCGTTTATTAACTCATCGGGAATGTCAAACTCAATGTCTGCAATCCACACCCGGTTGTCGTTTTTCCATTTTACGGCATCTTTGCCTGTGGTCAGAATGACGGGTGCATCCAGGGTATCCAAAAAGTTCGGGGGGTACTGATAATGGTCAGGTACGATCAAAGGTTTGTATTGAATGTTTTGAGCGTCGATAACCCGGAAAAACTTTGATGGATTTGCAAGCCCCGCCACGGCGACCACTGTTTGGCCTTGCCAGACACCGGCGGCCGTCTCTGCGCTGATGGTCTGGTCGGTTGCCACAGTTCTCCAGTCCTTGAACCGCATGACCGCCTTGTAGAGGGGCTTTCTGACCGACACCTCGCTGAGCAGTCGCCTGTCCCATTCCCCAGCCGTCAAAACAAAGGCATCAATCCGGTGCGAGGCTGTGAGGGGTTCGCGCAACGGACCTGCCGGCAAGAGAAAGCCGTTGCCAAATCCACGCTCATCACACACCACAATTTCAAACATGCGGGCCAAGGGTTGATGTTGCAACCCGTCGTCAGAGACCACAACGTCGAGTTGCGGATTGGCCGCGTACAACGCTGCCAAGGTGGCATTTCGGTCCGCACCAACGGCAATGGGGCATTCAAGGGCCTGCGCCAGCCATGCGGGTTCGTCGCCGATGCGGCTTGCCAGGGCTTGATTGTTGGCTTCCCCTGGCGTGTAGATGCCAATGTCTTTCTCTTTTCTGCCATAGCCTCGGCTGATTACCCCAGGCTTGAAGCCCCGGGCCTTGAGTTTGTCTACAAGGTGCCTGACGACAGGGGTTTTTCCCGCACCACCGACAATGAAATTGCCGACAATCACCACCGGGGGCAGGGCTGCGCTGTGTTTTTTTTCAATGGCGGGCTGACGCTTCAACCAGACTCTGGTGATGAGTTCAAGCAAGTGGAGCAAAGCGCGCAGCGGCAGCAGCAACGGTTTGTTGTTGTACCAGTAATTCAGCAGTGCTCTTTGCCAGAAAGGCCGCAGGTCTCTGTTTGCAGGATGGGTCAAACTCATCTCTTTTGTGTAACGATGCTAACCCGATTCAACCCGACTTGAGCCACGGTGTCCAGTGCATTTACAACGGCTTGGTGGCTTGCATTGCCGTCCGCTTCAATTAGGATTGTCAATTTGTTTTTAGCGTCCGGCGTTTTCTGGACACGCAACAGCAATTGTTTCCGTAATTCAGTGTCTGTCAGTGGTTGATCGTTGCCCTCCAGGGCAAACAAGCCTTTGGCGCTGACGCGAATGGAAACCGTGTTTTCTTTTGAGCCAGACTGCTCGCTTTTGCTGTTTGGCAGGCTGACCTTCAATGCGGAAGGTTTGACGAATGTGGTGGTGACCATCAAAAAGATCAGCACCACCAACAGCACGTCAATCATGGGGATCAGATTGATTTCCGGTTCTTCATCCTGCCTGTTTCGACGAAAGTTCATGATTAGCCTGCCGCCTTACAAAGCGGGGCGATTAAGGCTGGAACCCAACGACACCGGCGGACGTGGCCCGCTCACACCCGGAGGCGGCGTGGTCGGTAGGGCGCGTTGCGGATTGATGGCCATTTTTTCCAGCAAGGCACGGCCCGCATCTTCAAGCTTGCCCAGAATTTCCTGGGTATTTATCCGGAAATATCGGTGTGCAATGGCTGCCGGAATGGCGATGATCAATCCGAAGGCGGTGTTGTAGAGGGCAGTGGATATGCCGTGCGCCAAGGCGGTGGGGTCTGCGCCTATGCTGCTTTGGGAGCCAAACACCTCAATCATTCCAACAACGGTGCCCAAGAGCCCCATCAGCGGAGCAATTGTCACAATCATTGACAATACCGACAGGTTTTTTTCCAGTGCGCTCTCTGCTTTTCGACCAGCCACCTCAAGCGCTTCCCGAAGGTGCGCACGGTCGCGGTGCCTGCAAGCCAAACCACCGGCGAGTACCAAACCCAAGAGGCTTTGTTCAGCCATTTCGGTACATTGCTCTACCGACCTCGCCTTTTGCGTGGACGCCAAGGTTTCTTCGAGCAGATTTTCCGGCCAGACGCGCTCTTCGCGCAATGCCCACAGGCGCTCGAAAATAATGGCGAGGGTTAAAACGGACGTAAAAATAAGGGGCCAGATGGGCCAACCTGCTGATTGTATGATGGACCACACGGGCGTGTTTCTCTTTGCAAAACTTTGAATGTGGTGCGACTTTAACGAAAAATTCCGTTTTCAACAAATGCGGTTTTTTGTGTCGTAGGTTGTGGATAACTTTGGGGAAAACCCTGTTTTATGCACCAAAAAAATGCGTATTTTTTTTGCAGGCTTGTTGCAAGCCCATTGGTTTTAATTAAATAACAAATTAAATCATTGGGTTATACGTGCTTATGCGTGTTGCAGTGCAATGATTTTTGTTGGGTGTACAACTTGTTTTTTTGTGGAAAAGAATGAGTTGCTTTCAAATAAATCAGTCGCTTAGGGTGTTTTTCCTAACAGATGAGCATCGGCGGGGACTTTTGATTACAATCGCCTTTGTTGTAAAACACTGAACACCTAAGAGGACTTAAATGGAACACGCATTGCCTGCTTTGCCCTACGCGATGGACGCTTTGGCCCCCCACATTTCAGCTGAAACCTTGGAATACCACTACGGCAAGCATCACCAGACGTATGTCACCAATTTGAATAACCTGATCAAGGGCACCGACTTTGAAAGCGCAAGCCTGGAAGACATCGTGCGTAAATCTTCCGGTGGCGTGTTTAACAATGCAGCCCAGATTTGGAACCACACCTTTTACTGGAACAGCCTGTCGCCCAAAGCCAGCGGCGCACCCAGCGGTGCTCTGGCAGATGCCATTAACGCAAAGTGGGGCAGTTTCGATGCATTCAAGGAAGCTTTCACCAAAAGCGCCATTGGTAACTTCGGTTCCAGCTGGACATGGTTGGTGAAAAAAGCCGACGGCAGCCTGGATATCGTGAACACCAGCAATGCAGCCACGCCACTGACAGGAACAGACAAGCCTTTGCTGACTTGTGACCTGTGGGAACATGCCTATTACATCGACTATCGCAATGCACGCCCCAAGTACATTGAGACATTCTGGAAACTGGCCAACTGGGACTTCGCTGCCGCAAACTTCGCGTAAGCACGGCAACCGTTTCAAAAAAACGCACCTGGGTTTTTGCAGGTGCGTTTTTTTTAGCGAGCCCGCAATGCCGTGATGCCCTTGATGTTGAAGCCCTCGCCAACGCCTTTCTGTTTGAACCAGTTCTGCCGCATTTCAAGCGCATATTTTGCAGGGCCTTTTGCGCAATGACTGACCTCGCTCAAGGGCTCCATGTTCACCACATTCAAGATATTCCCCTGCTCGTCAATAAAAGCCACTGAGAGCGGTACCAGCGTATTTTTCATCCACATGCAGTGGTAGTTTGGCTGGTCAAACACGAAAACCATGCCATCGTTGTCCACAATCTGCTTGCGATACATCAGCCCCTGCATGCGTTTGGTCTGGTCATCAGCCACCTCTGCCTGCACCACATGCATACCCATCTGAAGCGCGGTTTTTGAGAATTCTGTTGCAAAAACGCGACTGCCCAGCAGTTGGAGCGTTAAAAAAATGAGGTATGTCAGTAAAGAGCAAGCATTTAATTTCATTGTTCTGGTTTTCCTACAGGTTCGTTCTGATAAGCAAAAGACAAGGTTTCAAACACAAGGGTACAATAGGGTAGAGCGCGTCCTCTAATTTGAGACCACATCCAATACCCATAAATGGAGAGGCTAATGTATCAACACATCAAAGTTCCAAGCACCGGCGACAAAATCAAGGTGCGCCCAGATTTTACTTTGGATATTTCCGACACTCCCATCATTCCCTTTATTGAGGGAGATGGTACAGGTTTAGACATTACTCCCGTTGCCATCAAGGTCGTGGATGCGGCCGTCGCAAAAGCCTATGGCGGCAAGAGAAAAATCAGCTGGATGGAAATTTTCGCTGGTGAAAAATCCACCAAAATTTATGGTCCGGATGTCTGGTTGCCTGAAGAAACCCTGCATGCCCTGAAAGAGTATGTGGTTTCCCTCAAAGGTCCG
>JBEIKS010000140.1:0-6698 GCA_040379625.1 Burkholderiaceae bacterium | reverse complement strand
GTTCCCAGCCCCGTGCGCGAACCTGAAAAAACTGACATGGTCATTTTCCGCGAAAACTCGGAAGACATCTATGCCGGCATTGAATATGAAGCAGAGACTGAAAAAGCCAAAAAGCTTATTCATTTTCTGAGAACCGAAATGGGTGCCACTAAAATCCGCTTTCCTGAAACCTCGGGCATCGGTATCAAGCCGATCTCCAAGGAAGGCACTGAGCGCCTGTTCCGCAAGGCGCTGCAATATGCCATCGACAACAAACGCAAATCAGTGACCATTGTCCACAAGGGCAACATCATGAAGTACACCGAGGGTGCGTTTGCCAAATGGGCGTACGCATTGGCCCAAAAAGAATTTGGTGCCGAGATGCTGGACGGTGGTCCATGGATGAAAATCAAGGCCCCCCATGGCGACATCGTGGTCAAAGACTCCATCGCCGATGCGTTCCTGCAGCAAATTCTCTTGCGCCCGGCTGAGTATGACGTCATTGCAACCATGAACCTCAATGGCGACTACATCTCTGACGCCTTGGCGGCGCAGGTCGGCGGCATTGGTATTGCACCAGGGGCCAATCTGTCAGATTCCATCGCCCTGTTTGAAGCCACACATGGCACTGCACCCAAGTATGCGGGTAAAGATTATGTGAATCCGGGTTCTGAAATACTTTCTGCGGAAATGATGCTGCGTCACATGGGGTGGATAGAGGCGGCTGACCTCATTCTTTCTTCAATGGAGGCTGCCATTGCTTCCAAGCGAGTCACCTACGATTTTGCGCGTTTGATGCCGGGTTCCACGCAAGTGAGTTGCTCAGGCTTTGGCGATGTCATGATCGAACACATGTAAGCAGCTCCGTTTCGCTGCACCATGAAAAAAGCCAGCTTTCGAGCTGGCTTTTTTGTGTCTCCCCCTGTATTTTGGTTTGCTCAGGAGTGGCTGTCCGAATCGCTTTTCTGAATGTTTTGCGCTTGCCGTCCTTTGGGGCCGTCGGCCACATCAAAGGTGACTTTCATTCCTTCCTTCAGGCTTTTGAATCCTGTGGATTGAATCGCTGAAAAATGAGCGAACAATTCGCCGCCACCATCGTCAGGGGTTATGAAGCCAAAACCCTTGGCGTCGTTGAACCATTTCACTGTACCGCTCGCCATTTTTATGTCTCCTTCAAAAGTTTTGCTTAAAAGCTGCCAAGCGCAAAAAAAGCGCCGGTCCAGCCTTCAGTTAATCCACCCGCAGGGCGAGATCACATTGTTTTAATTGTCTGCATCGGCGTCAACAATACAAATAAGTCATTTATCAAAAATCTTCAAAATATGACGTTTATTCATAATTTTCAGCGGAATTTTTGAACTCTTTTTGACTTTATGTCTCATTCATTAGAAGGCTTATCCTTTTGCGGCAACGCCATGTGAAACACCCGGCTTGCAGGTTCTTGTGAAGTGATTAGAATGGGGTTTATGAGCCAGGAAAATAGCAACAACACATCAACCGTTTTGGAGAAGCAGACCGAGAAGGCTGCTCCCCCACCCATGTTTCAAGTCGTCTTGTTGAACGACGATTACACCCCTATGGAATTCGTCGTCATCGTTTTGCAAAAGTTTTTTGGCAAAAGCCGAGAACAGGCGACCCAGATTATGCTAAAAGTACACAGAGACGGACGGGGCGTCTGTGGAGTTTATCCGAGGGACATTGCTGTGACGAAAGTCGAGCAGGTTTGCAGTTTTTCACGTGAACATCAGCACCCACTGCAGTGCGTGATGGAGGAAGTATGATCGCGCAAGAATTGGAAGTGAGTTTGCACATGGCTTTTGTCGAGGCCAGGCAACAACGTCATGAGTTCATCACCGTCGAGCATTTGCTGCTCGCGTTGCTGGATAACCCCTCTGCGGCTGAAGTGCTCAGATCCTGCGCCTGCAATATTGATGATTTGCGCCGCAACCTGCAAAACTTCATCCGTGACAACACGCCCGTTATCTCGGGGCAGGACGAGGTAGATACTCAGCCCACCTTGGGCTTCCAACGCGTCATTCAGCGCGCCATCATGCATGTTCAATCAACATCGAACGGCAAGAAGGAAGTCACGGGTGCCAATGTTCTGGTCGCCATCTTCGGCGAAAAAGATTCACATGCCGTGTACTACCTGCACCAGCAGGGCATTACGCGCCTGGATGTGGTGAATTTCATTTCCCACGGCATCACCAAAACTCCGCAAACGCCTACGCCCAAGCAGGAAAGCCCGCAGGGTTCTGATGCTGGCGAGCCGGAGCAGGAGTCCGCTGCCAGCAGCGACAAACAGTCGCCACTGGATCAATACACCCAAAACCTGAATGCTTCCGCCCGGGAAGGCAAGATCGATCCCTTGATCGGTCGTGAACCGGAAGTCGAGCGCGTCATTCAGGTGCTTTGCCGCCGCAGGAAAAACAATCCTCTGTTGGTGGGTGAAGCCGGCGTTGGTAAAACGGCCATCGCTGAAGGTCTGGCATGGCGCATAGTCAAAGGTGATGTACCGGAAGTGCTTGAGTCCGCTCAGGTTTACTCCTTGGACATGGGCGCCTTGCTGGCAGGAACCAAGTACCGTGGAGACTTCGAGCAACGCTTGAAAGCGGTGCTCAAGCAATTGAAGTCCAATCCTCACTCTGTGCTGTTCATTGATGAAATCCACACCCTGATTGGTGCGGGCTCTGCTTCTGGCGGCACCTTGGATGCCTCAAACCTGCTCAAGCCGGCTTTGTCTTCCGGTCAGTTGAAGTGCATTGGCGCCACCACGTTCAATGAATACCGTGGCATCTTTGAAAAAGACCATGCGCTGTCACGCCGTTTCCAGAAAATCGATGTCAATGAGCCCACCGTGGAACAGACCATCGAAATTTTGCGCGGCTTGAAAAGCCGGTTCGAAGAGCACCATGGTGTCAAATACTCCAGCGCGGCCATTCAGGCGGCGGCTGAGTTGTCTGCAAAATTCATCAATGACCGTCACTTGCCTGACAAGGCCATTGACGTCATCGACGAGGCCGGTGCCGCCCAGCGCATTCTGCCTAAATCCAAGCAGAAGAAAACCATCGGCAAAAACGAGATTGAAGACATTGTGTCGAAAATCGCTCGCATTCCGCCCCAGTCAGTGTCCACCGATGACCGCAACAAACTCGCTACGCTTGAACGCGATTTGAAGGCCACCGTGTTCGGACAGGATCCGTCCATTGAAATATTGGCCGCTGCCATCAAAATGTCCCGTTCAGGTCTCGGCAAGCCTGACAAGCCCATCGGCTCATTCCTTTTCTCCGGTCCCACGGGTGTCGGAAAAACCGAGGTGGCCAAGCAACTGGCATTCACCTTGGGTGTGGAACTGATTCGGTTTGACATGTCCGAATACATGGAACGTCATGCGGTGTCGCGTCTGATTGGTGCCCCTCCGGGTTATGTCGGTTTCGATCAAGGGGGTTTGCTGACAGAAGCCGTGACCAAGAAGCCGCATTGTGTTTTGCTGCTGGATGAAATTGAAAAAGCCCATCCGGACATCTACAACATTTTGCTGCAGGTCATGGACCATGGCACGCTGACAGACAACAACGGACGCAAAGCGGATTTCCGCAACGTCATTATCATCATGACCACCAATGCGGGTGCAGAGGCTTTGACCAAGCGGTCAATCGGCTTTACAGAGGCGAAGGTGCAAGGCGATGAAATGGCGGACATCAAGCGGATGTTCACCCCCGAATTCCGCAACCGACTGGACGCCATTGTTTCCTTTGCAGCCTTGGACGAGAGCATTATCCTGCGAGTGGTGGACAAATTCCTGATGGCCTTGGAAGAGCAGTTGCATGAGAAGAAAGTCGATGCAATTTTCACTGACGAACTTCGCAAGTATCTGGGCAAGAAGGGTTTCGATCCGTTGATGGGTGCACGCCCTATGCAGCGTCTTATTCAGGATGTCATTCGAAAAGCCTTGGCTGACGAGTTGCTGTTTGGTCGTCTGACCAGCGGTGGCAAAGTCACCGTGGATGTGGATGACAAAGACAATGTCACTCTGAATTTTGACAGCGGCACCACACCTCCCCAGACCACGTCTTCCGACGAGGTTGTTGTGGAGTGATTTGAAAAAATCAGCCTTCCTGCAAAAAATCAAAACGCACCTGACCCACATCACGGTGCGTTTTTTTTAAGGCATTGCCTTTGCCCGATCCAGCACGAACAGTTGTCCGTATTTTGATTTATAGTGAATGCCGAATTAATAAAAACGATGCTCGTTTCTCTCCAGAGGATGAAAATGAAAAAGAAAATGATGACGGGTGTGGCTGCGATGGTTTGCGCCCTCACGGCCACTGTGGCCCAAAACGCTGCAGCACAATCAACATCACCCCAGAACGTAAAGTACCTTGCGGCCAACTGTGCAAATTGTCACGGCACCAATGGCGCAGGAAGTCAGGGTTTGCCTTCTTTGGCGGGGCTTAAAAAGGAGTACATCATCGAACAGATGAACAACTTCAAGTCGGGCGCGCGCGAAGCCACACTGATGCATCAAATTTCAAAAGGCTATACCGACGAACAGGTGGCCGCCATGGCTGCTTTTTTTGAACAACAGAAAAAATAAAGGGGCGTCAAACCATGAGTTCAATGAATCGTCGACAATTTTTGAACGTTTCTGGCAGCGCAGCCGTTTTGGCGGCATTAACGGCTTGTGCCAACCGGCCTGCGGGCGGGGAAATGGGACATGTGGTGGTGGTGGGTGGCGGTTATGGTGGCAACACAGCCGCCAAGTACCTGCGTTTGTGGTCTGAAGGCAAAATTGCCGTCACGCTCATAGAGCCCAATGCCATGTTCATTTCCTGCCCCATGTCCAATCTGGTGGTGGGTGGATCCAAAAAATTGGAAGACATCACCGTCAGTTACGAGGGTTTGCGCAAGTTGGGCGTTCGCGTGGTGAAGGCCTATGTAACGTCCATTGACGCCGACAAACGCAAGGTGCGCCTGGATTCCGGCGAAGAAATTGCCTATGACCGCTGTGTTGTTTCTCCAGGCGTTGCTTTCCTTAATGATCAGATAGCAGGCCTTTCCAAGGCGGGTGATGTAGCACCCCATGCCTGGAAGGCGGGCGAGCAAACCGTGTTGCTGCGCAAGCAGCTTGAAGCCATGCCCGATGGAGGCGTCGCTGTCATTTCCATGCCCAAGGCACCTTACCGCTGCCCCCCCGGCCCTTACGAGCGCCTCTGCCAGATTGGTCATTATTTGAAAACTGAAAAGCCAAAGTCCAAGGTGATTTTGTTGGATGGCAACGAGGATGTTCAATCCAAGAAGGGTTTGTTCACCAAGGTCTGGAAAGAGCAGTATTCAGGCATTGTTGAGTACAGAAACAACGCGCTGGTCACCGAAATTGATGTGGCGGGAAAAACATTGATCACCGAATTGGGTGATCGCATAAAGGCCGATGTGCTGAACGTGATTCCGCCGCAACGCGCTGGCGACATTGCCCAGACGGCAGGGCTGATTACTGCAAACAACCGTTGGTGCGGTGTGGATTGGCTGAGTATGGAGAGTACTGTTGTTAAAAATGTACATGTGTTGGGAGATGCCACGTTGTCAGCGCCGGCAATGCCGAAATCTGGACACATGGCCAACCAGCACGGCAAGGTGGCAGCTGCAGCCATTGTAGAGATACTCAGCGGCCGAACTCCGATGAACGACCCCATGATGGCCAACACCTGCTACAGCTACGTGGACAATAAAAATGTGGTGCACGTGGCCAGCGTGCATCGCTATGACGCTGAAAAGAAAACCATGGTCACTGTGACAGGTTCAGGCGGGTTGTCTAAAGAGCCGAATTTGTTGGAGGGAAGCTACGCTTGGGGATGGGCTCAGACAATTTGGGCCGATATGCTGGTCTGAGTTTCATGGTGGGGCGATTGATGATCAAGGCAGGTTCTTGATCGCCCCAAGTGCTTTGCACGGTACAGGGCTCTGTCTGCCCTGGCCAAGGCATCGCAAACCCGCTCTCCAATTTTTACTTCTGCGATACCCGCCGAAAACCCGATGATCAGTTCAGGGCTAGACCTTAACCTGAGTATCAGTTGTTCAGCCGCCTTTACGCCGCACTGCGGCAGTGCCAATACGAATTCTTCTCCGCCAATGCGAGCCAATGCATCATTGGGTCTTGAGCTTTTTTTCAGCAAGCTTCCAAATTGCCTCAGAAGGTGGTCGCCTGCCGCGTGGCCTTGGGTGTCGTTGAATTGTTTGAAGTGGTCCAGGTCCACCATTACCAGCGTGAGTCCGTCGCTGAGTTGTTGGGGAGTGTCGTCGAAACTCTTACAGATGCGCTCCCAGCCCCGGCGATTCAACAAACCTGTCAGCTCGTCTACTTCTGCCATTCTGGAGAGGAAGGCCTCGCGGTCAAGTTGTTGTGAACGCCAGCGATACCAGCGGCCCAGCACCCAAGTGAGCATGCACACACACATGACCAGCACGTAGGCAAACACCATCAGGCTGCTTTTCTGAAGGTCGTCCAATGCGGTGTCCAGTTGTATGGTTTTCAGGTGCACCGCTGCGTTGATGGCCTCAACCTGCATTAACCAGCGCTGAATGACAAAATTCAGGATTTTGATGTCGCTGATTTTGTCTGCAGCGTCGCTTTGTGAATTCAGTATGCGCAGATTCAGGCTCTCGATTTCCTCCATGAGAACATCGAGCTTCTTTAAAAAATTGTCGTTGGGTATTTTTTC
>JBEIKS010000139.1:0-6749 GCA_040379625.1 Burkholderiaceae bacterium | reverse complement strand
GGTTCTCTGGGGTTTGATCGAATGAATCCACCGGACTCTGCCAAGTTGCTGGTCAGTTCCCCTTTTTTGAATCGCACATAGCGGTACAGTTCCCGTAACCACCGAAACAGCGCAGAGGGCCGGAAAGAAACAGGGTCTCGCGTTTTGCCGCGCATCACCAAAAAAACGTCCAAGTGGTCTTGCAAGTTCTGCCCCACGCCTTCCAGTGCATGTTTTACCGGAATGCCATGCTTTTCAAGTTCTGCAGCAGGGCCGACACCAGAGAGCATCAGCAATTGCGGCGAGTTAAACGCCCCGCCGCTCAGAATCACTTCACGGCTTGCTTGCGCTTCAGCAATTTTTCCTGCGTGCTTGAAACGCACGCCAACCGCATGTTTGCCTTCCAGCAACACCTGCATCACATGGGCGCCGGTGAGAGTGGTCAGGTTGCCGCGGTTGCTGATGGGCCATAAGTAAGCCCTTGCGTTGCTGCAACGTTGTCCTTCTTTCTGAAATACACGGTACAGGCCCACACCGAATGGATCTTCGCCATTGAAATCTGTGCAGGCGGGCAGTCCGTATTGTTGGCCAGCGGCTACAAACGCCAGCGACAGGGGGTTGTTGCTGACGCGTTCTGCGATGTTTAAGGGGCCGTTGCTGCCGTGGTAGCGGCGGATGGCTGCCATGGCTTGAGCAGGCGTATTGATTGGAACAGCATAGGTTTCTGATTTCTTGAAGTAGGGCAACACTTCAGCATAAGACCAACCCTTGCAGCCCACACTGGCCCAGTGGTCATAGTCCCAAGCATGGCCTCTGATGTATACGGTTGCGTTAATGGAACTGGAGCCTCCAAGGGTTTTGCCACGCGGTTGAAACATGACACGCTGCCCAAGGTGCGTTTGTGCTTTTGTCCAGAATTGCCAATTGAACTTCTTGCTGTGCATCAGCGCCACAATGCCAGTGGGCATGTGAATAAACGGATTGTGCTTGTCGCTGGGACCTGCCTCCAACAACAGAACTGTGAACTTTCCGTTTTCTGAAAGCCGGTTTGCCAAAACGGACCCTGACGAGCCTGCGCCAACAACAATAAAATCATAGGAAGTGCTTGTCATTTGTCCCTGTCACAATTTGTTCGATTTTTTGTAAGCGTACATCACAAGTAATCATCAGGTTTTCTTGCAACGGCTGTTCACGTGGGGTTTGTCATGCTCAAGGCGTCTTGCATTAACGCTTCAATTAATCCGTTGTAAGGCATACATCAGGGGTTCGGCAGAAATGGAAACGATGCCGGTGTAGGCGTCTACAGAAAGGGCTATAAGTACCTCTATTGAAAAAGTCAGCGTAGTGACAATGCCTAGTGCAGCGATACGCGTTGTCTTTTTTTGAGCACTTCCATGAATGAGTACGGTCACCAATTGGGTTAATAAACCCAAAAAGATAACCGCGTACCACCTTGTCGTTTCCACTGTTTGGAAACGATATCCGAGCCTGTTGTGTCGAGCCATTTTTAACTGTTCAATGGAGCGGACCAGAAAACCAGAGAAAACCGTGCCCACCTCGGGTCGCATTGCGACATTGACGGTTTCGTTGATCAAAACCTGAAATTTTTTGTTGGTGTCCTCTGAGGTTTTTCGATCATTCAACAATGGCCATTCGTCTTTGACTGCTGATTCAACATAGTCTCTCAGAACATTGTTTAGACCGCTGGCTTTTAGCTCCGGCGATGACTCAAGAATTTGTATGTAAGAAACGATGGCTAAACGTTCTTGTTTCACTGCATCGTTATTGGCTTCCCAAGTGCCCCATGTTGAAGAACCCAAAAAGGCGGCTGAGAGAGAAAACATGGTGCCGACGAGGCTCAGGACACTGGGGTTGATACCATCAAATTCGCCAACCACAGCCACAGTTTTTTTGTTTGATTGAAGCAGATTCAGAAATACAGCTGTTCCTAGGTTGATCAACAGAAAGGTGAGCACAATGTTGAGGTCGGAGGAATAAAACAAATTCTCAGTCATTTTTTCGAATCTCGGCGTGTCCAAAAATAAACCAAAGTATAAGGTCGTAGGCAATTTGAAGTACAGCGCAGATGACCAATGGGCTTTAGATCATTCGGCTTGAAAGGTGGGGTTTTATTGTCTGGCGGGTGAAATTTTGACTCGGAGTGGCTACACAGCGGCTCGTAGGCTTGGGCAGGTAGTACACAGTTCCACGGCTGCTTTGCCATGGCGTAAAACCTCAATAAGCACTTCTCCGACCTGTTCAGTTTTCCCGAGCCACTTCTCTTATGTGGACGCGCCAGAACTTTAGCGTTTGTGCTGCGCACAATCCGTGGTAATGTTTAAAACACGATTGACTCAATGCGAGCCGAAACCTCGGAAACGCTCCCGGTATGCACGCCCATCACGCCAGTTTCTTGCCTCAGGTTCTTATCCGCCACGCCCGCTCAGGTTTGCTTGAAAGCGGGGACGGTGCTTTTTCACTTTTGCATCCGGGTGTCCTGTTATTTACAGATATATCGGGTTTCACGGCCTTGACCGAGCGCTTTGCCGCCAGCAATGCCAGTGCTGGTGCAGAGCAATTGACCAGTCTGTTGAACAATTACTTCGACCCGCTTATCCGCGGCGTGCACGCTTATGGCGGCGACATCATCAAGTTTGCCGGCGACGCCATGCTCATACTCTGGGTGGAGGACGTCGAGGCTCGGCATACGCTGCCCTTCCTCACGGAAAACGCCATTGCGTGCGCGCACGAACTGCAGCGCATCATGCACGATGTGGCCGCCCTGCGCGGCGAGACCCTAGGCATGAAGGCGGCCGTCAGCGTAGGGCCCATCCGCCAGGTGTGTCTTGGTGGCGTGCTGGGCCGTCGCGACATGCTGCTGACTGGCGATGCGCTGTCCGAACTGGGGCGCGCCAACGATTATGCAAAGCCTGGGGACGTCATCGTTTGCGGCTCTGCGGTCAGCACGCTTGAGCAGGACTTCGCAGAACGTTCAAGCCAGCGTGCGACCACAAGCATCGCACCCCGGGCGTGCCATACTGCGACGCATTGCAAGCCGCTCATAGACCCGTCTGAGTCGGCCGAAACACCCGACAATGATGCGGCCAGCGCCATTTTAAGCCTGCAGCCTCCCATGCACGCCACGTTGCCGCCCATCGAATTGAAGACGACCGCATCTGCATTGCCCAATCCTGAGGTCAGTGCTGAGGCTGCTGAAGTACTGCGTACCTTCATTCCCGCTGCCATCCGCAAGGCACTGGATGCCAACCAGGCCGAGTGGGTCAGCGAAAACCGGCTGGTGTCTTTGTTGTTCGTCAACTTGCGGGATTTTTCCGATGAACTCCCCGTCGATTTTGAACAGACCGCCATGCGCGCCATCCAGACGGCGCTCTACAAGTTTGAAGGCAGTCTTAACAAGATCAGCGTGGACGACAAAGGTGTCTCTTTGCTGGGTGCGTTCGGCATGCCGCCGTTTCGTCATGCAGACGACCCCTTGCGTGCCGTGCGGGCTGCCAAAGCCATTTGCGCGTCGCTGGAGGCGCAGGGTTTGTCCTGCGCCATCGGCGTAACCACCGGGCGCGTGTATTGCGGCGTGGTGGGTAACGGCATTCGCCGCGAATACACCGTGATGGGTGACGTTGTTAACTTGTCAGCACGTTTGATGGGCAATGCGCTAAAACGCAAAAGCGGTTTTCCCATTATGGTTGATGAAACCACTTGGCGCGCCACTCACGACAAGCTTTCGTTTGGTGAAGTGGAATATCTGAAACTCAAGGGCAAAGCTAATCCCGTGCCGGCCTATCAGCCCCTGGACACGCATGTACCCGGCGTGGCGCAAGCCGGCGGAGACACGCGTGCTTTGCTGGGGCGTGACGTCGAGCTCGGTTTGCTACGTCAGGCGGCGCTTGATGTGTTGCAGCAGGATCGCCCCTTATTGGTGGATATCAACGGTTCGGTGGGCAGCGGTCGCCGACATCTTTCACGCGCGGCGATAGACATCATTTCCCGTGACGGTTTCATGGTCTGGCGCCTGTCCTGCAGTGCCATGCAGCAGTTCTCGGCATGGCAAGCCTTTGGTCCTGTTTTTCGCGGTTTGCTGGCGCAACGCGAGCCGGAAGAAACACTTGAGCATTTTCAACAACGGGTCATGGCTGCGTTGCCGCAGGAGGACTGGTGGCAGCAGCGTGCTGCTTTGCTCGAAGCTGTGGTGCCCGCCCATTGGCCCGACTCCCCGGTGACCGCTGCATTGAGCGGCGAAGCGCGCGCGCAGGCCACTGGCGACTTTCTCTGTCGCCTGCTCTTGCAACGGCTTGGGTCGCAACCGGTGTGTATCCGCATTCGTGATGTGGAGTGGATGGACCGCGCATCGGTGTCTTTATGTAAACGCTTGCTGGAAAGTGCGCCGCATTTGCTGCTCATCTGTCTACGTGACACGGAACACACGCAGGGTGGTTTCTGGCCCAACTCGGACGAATGGCCGCAGGCCAATTATCGCAGCGTCAGCCTGCCCCCGCTGGGTGCACCAGTGTTGCTCGATATTGCCAAAGATCATCTGAACTTTGTCAATCCGCCGACATACTGCCTGCGGTTGCTCGAAGAGCGGGCGGGTGGTTCTCCGTTGCATGCTATCCAGATCATGCAGGCTGTCAAGGACGCTGGCGACAACTTCAACACGGACGAATTGCCCGATTCGGTCCAGGGGCTCATCGTTTCGCGCATTGACCGCTTGCTTCCGGAGATGCAACTGATCGGCAAGATTGTCTCTGTCGCCATCGCGGACATGGACTTTGCCACACTACATCTTCTCCATCCTTCCCAACCAGGGCATACCTTGTTAGCCAAACAGTGTCACGCACTGGCCGATCAGGGTTTTATCCGTACTCAGTCGCTGGACCCTGACAAAGCCCGCGGTATGGTGCAGTTTGCCCATGCCAGTGCGCAGCAGACGTTCTACAGTCTGTTACCGGTTGCGCAGCGTCGCTTGCTGCACCAGCGCATGGCAACGCATCTTGATGATGCTCTGCCCGATACGGCCCTGCAACTAGACCATCTCGCTTACCACTGGTTGCGTGCTTGCGAAACCACCTTCGGCGCACAACCGGACGAGCTGGAGCTCAGTGTTTTGAAAGCCTGCAGCACCTTGCTGGAGCAGGCGCGGCGCAATACACGTCTGGGTGCTTTGCTGGAAGCCGAACAACAGTTCCAGCATGTGGTTTCTCTCGGTAAAACCCATCAGATGGGCGTTACGCGGGAAGTGGAAATTGATGCACTGCTCGGTTTGAGTTCCGTGCGTTTCTCCCGCTTTGGGTGGGCTGACGACGATGCCGCACAAGCGCTCGAACAAGCACGGCGCCTGTGTGATGGCAGTGCGCGACGCTTGCCGGTGTTTTCTGCGATCAGGGGTTTATGGCAGATTCATGTGGGCAAGTCCGACTATCAGAAGAGCTTGAAACTGGCTCAGGAGATGAGTCAGTTCGCACAGCAAACCTCATCTGATGATGATGCACGCATCGCCATGCAGGCCGAAGCTCACCGGGCGCTGGGAACCACCTGTTTCTGGTTGGGGCGCTTTGAGGACGCCGAGCGTTATCTGCGAGAGACGCTGGACTTTCCTGACGTAACACAAGGCGATGGACTCAATCTCACGCAGGACACGCGCGTAACCACCTTGGGCATGTTGGGTTGGGCACTGGCCATTCAGGGTAAGCATGCTCAGACCACGTTGGTTGCGCAGCAGGCGATCGCCGAGGCTCAGCAGTGTGGGGGGGCGTTTTCACTGGCGTATGTGCATGGAACGGCCATGTGGGCATTCCTGCATTTGAGCGACATTGAGCAAGCCCGTTCACATGCGCAGCAGACACTTGAAATTTCACAGGCCAAGGGCTTTGAATATTTGGCTACTGCGGCACGCGTTGTATTTGGTTGGGCTAAGGCGTGGCAGGGCGATGCTGCCGGAATCGATGACATTGCCAGCGCTGTTGAGCAGTGGCGTGGCAAAGGTCAGAGCATTGGTGTGCCTGCTTTCCTGTTGCAGTGGGTGCGGGCGCTGCGCCGTCATGGACGCATGGAAGAGGCACAGGAATTGCTCGACAGCGAACCCTTTCAGGCCGGTTTGCGCACTGAACCCTGGATTTCGCTGTTGGCCAAGCGCATGTTGGAAAATTGACATCCTCACTGTGCACTCCAGTAGTCAGCCTTCTCGGTAATAATCCAACGAACGCCGCCGCGAGGGTCTGCTCTATCGCCAGCGTAGCGCGGAATTAGGAAGATATGGAGGTGTGGAACGGTCTGACCGGCCGCCGCGCCATCATTGATACGTCTGCGTATAACTTAACGCTGTCGAAAGCCTTTGACAGAGTTGCAGTGCCATTAAGGCCTGGACAAGTGTGGGGCTATCAGCTTAAACAAAAGCATAGTCATTTTCTTTTCCAAGAAGCCACTCGGTCGGCCGAGCACCCTCTTTTGGACAGCCAGATTTTACCTTGGCTACTCTTTTTCTGGCTGTAATCTGCAATAACCACGAGGCTGTACTGGTTTACCGATATAACCGAAGGCATCCCACACGGCCCACCCATTGAGACTGGTCATGTTAGGGATGAAAAAACCGCGTAACGCAGCAATCTCCCACTGTAATCCGAGTCACCAAACCCGGGCGTATTTTTCTTTACGCTGCGCCAGTTCTAGTCTGTGTGTTTGCACACAGTTAATATGAACAGCAGCGGCAAGCTGCGAACCAATACGAATTTAATTCTATGAGTGTGGGTAGAAGT
>JBEIKS010000138.1:0-6772 GCA_040379625.1 Burkholderiaceae bacterium | reverse complement strand
CGCAAAGCGCTTCGCTGGTCTTCAAGCACATGAGACTGGCTGTCTTTAAGCCCCAACAAACGGGCAAGTGAAAACTTCAAGGAACAGGCGGACAAATCCGATACCGCCTCCACCGACAACACCTCGGGCGCTTGCGCCCCTTTCCATCGCAGCGGTTGAATCACCTGCTGGCTGACTTCGCGTTCACGTACCGGTGCATTCAGTACCCACGGTCTGGTGCCGGTCTGGCTGGTTTGGCGCAACAAAGACAAATAACGCAACCAACCCACCTCAACCTCAGCCTGCCCGGCCACCGCCTTGGCATGCGCAAATACCAGATGCGCTGTGGTGGCCGCCATTTCAGACAAAGCCGACAACATTTGCTCACGCTTTAACCACACACCAGAGAGTCCCAACTCAGCCGCAACGGACGGCGGCAACAGACCCGGGGGCGTCGGGGCAAAATGACGCTGTGCGCAACCCAGCACCAGTGCGTTTGAAAACCGTTGCAAGCGGAATGACTGCAAGGGCATGAAGCGCACCGGACTGCTGACGTCCTGCGCCCGAAAGCGGCGTTGCTCAGCGAAATCGCGCCAGAAGCTCAACCATTCAAAAGGCAGGCATTCATACGACAAGGCCGCTCGCGACACCCAGCGCAACATCACCACCACATCCCGCCCGGCTGGTTCGGCCGCAAACAAAGCAAGCACGCCCAGCGACTTCAACAGCGCCAGCACATCTTGCGCCCACACGGAAAGTGCCCGTGGGTGGTGGCCGAAATCGGTCAGTGCGTTGGAAAGACCTTCAAAGGCTGGCAGCCACGGCGCCGCATTGGCGGCCACACGGGCGATGTCGCCGTTTCGCAACTCTGTACGCCCCAGATCGCTCAACAGAGACCAGTCCGCCCCTTGCATGTCCCGGTCAATCCAGCCCAGCCATTTGCGTAAAAACTGGGCATCCTTGAAACATTCCAGATTCGGCAGCCACCTCGGCTCAAATGCGCCGGCAAGGGCCTGCCAGTCGCGCACCAGCCAGGCCTGCATGAAACAGTCCAGCCAACCGGCCGCTCGCGTGGTGGACAAACGCCAACCGGTTCGGTCGTCCACCAGCACGTTTGCGGCCTCCAGCAAACTGCGCACCCTGCGTGCCAACAGCCTGTCCACCACCGCCACCCCTATTTCGCGCTTGGAATCAACCCGCAACCATTCCACCAACTGCGCTGCGCAGGCCTGCGCCAAAGGCTCAAGCTCCGGCGCTTCCAGCCACTGGGTGGCGACAGTGGCCGCCCCCTGAAACGCAACTTCAACCTGTGTGCGCAAATCCACCCGCAAAATTTGCAGATGTGAGGCATGCCTCTGTAACCAGTGTTCCACCCAGGGCTCACCGTCATCCAGCCACACCAGATGCGTCAAAGTGGCCCAAGCGGCGTTGTCGGGTGCTTTTGGCAACAACGACAGTAAGGTGTCCTGATAAATTTCAGCAATGGTGAGCACCACCTCGGCCTCGGGGCCGGCCAATGCCACAGAGTCAATGTAGTTTTTTAGTGCAACCTCACCCTGCTCCCTGGAAACACAGGCCAGCGCCAGTTCACAATACTCGCAAACCAAACCCCAAAACTGACTGCCCGATTGCGCATGCCGCATCAAAACCGGGTGCTCCCGAAGTTGTTGCGCCACATCGAGTTGAAACCGCAACCATTCTGGAGAATCGGCGCGGTGCGACAAACGGTCTGCGCTGAGTATGAAAGGCGACAGAGCAAAGCGCTCAGTTGAAGCATGATGTTGAATCAAGGCTGCGCGCAAATGGCTGGCCAACTCCACGCGGGGTAACAGCCAGGCCGTGCTTTCAAGGTTTTGAAACCCACAACCGGGCAGTTGGGACAACAGTGCAAGCCAGGGCTGGGATGAAAAATGAATTGAAACAGGAAGGGTCTGAACGGGCATGTTGGATGATTTTCGCAAAATTAGCACTTTTCTCTAATTCACTGTACCATTGCAGACAAAATTCAACAGCACATTCACCCTGCTTCTACTGGTCGGCTCTCCGCGTCATCTGTTCACAGCCACTGCATCACAGTCTCCCAGTAATAAAAATCCTAAGGGTGAAATCGTTTATTTAAGGGAATCACATGAGCAGCGATCTGATCAAACACGTAAGCGATGCCGGCTTCGACACTGACGTTTTAAAAGCTGACGGTCCGGTATTGGTAGATTACTGGGCTGAATGGTGCGGTCCTTGCAAAATGGTCGCCCCTATCCTTGACGATATTGCAAAAGACTACGAAGGTCGCCTGCAAATTGCAAAAATGAACGTTGATGAAAACACAGCCACACCCGGAAAGTTCGGTATTCGCGGCATTCCAACCCTGATGCTGTTTAAAAACGGCGCAGTGGTGGCCACGAAAGTGGGCGCCCTGTCCAAGTCACAGTTGGCCGCTTTCATCGACAGCAACATCTAAAGTACCTGAATCCACCCCGAGGGAAGTGTTTGCTTCCCTCGATTGAAATAAACACCCCCACTCCCTATTCCGTGTTCGCCCCAGCCGCCCATTGTTCGGTCTTTCCCTTCAGCACTTCGGCAACACTCTCACACTAAAGTCAAATCACTCTTATGCATCTTTCAGAACTCAAAGCGCTACACGTATCACAGCTGCTTGAAATGGCCGCCGGCCTGGAAATCGACAACGCCAACAGAATGCGCAAACAGGAATTAATGTTTGCAATTCTTAAAAAGCGCGCTAAAAACGGCGAGCAGATTTACGGCGACGGCGTTCTGGAAGTGCTGCCCGATGGTTTCGGATTTCTCCGTTCGCCTGAAACCTCTTATTTGGCCAGTACAGACGATATTTACATCTCTCCCAGCCAGATCAGACGCTTCAACCTGCACACAGGCGACTCCATCGAAGGTGAAGTCCGCACCCCAAAAGACGGTGAGCGCTACTTTGCCCTCGTCAAGGTGGACAAGGTCAATGGTGAATCACCAGAGGCCTCAAAACACAAAATCCTGTTTGAAAACCTGACGCCACTGCACCCGAATCAACCGCTTGTTTTAGAGCGCGACATCAAGGCTGAAGAAAACGTCACAGGGCGCATCATTGACATCGTGGCGCCCATCGGCAAAGGCCAGCGCGGTTTGCTGGTGGCATCACCAAAGTCAGGTAAAACCGTCATGCTGCAACACATTGCGCATGCCATCACCTCCAACCACCCTGATGTGGTCCTCATTGTGCTGCTCATTGACGAGCGCCCCGAGGAAGTGACTGAAATGCAACGCTCAGTGCGTGGCGAAGTGGTTTCATCCACCTTCGATGAACCCGCCACACGTCACGTTCAAGTGGCAGAAATGGTGATAGAAAAAGCAAAGCGTCTGGTTGAGCATAAAAAAGACGTCGTAATTTTGCTGGACTCCATTACCCGACTCGCCCGCGCCTACAACACCGTGGTGCCTGCGTCCGGCAAGGTACTGACCGGCGGTGTGGATGCCAATGCATTGCATCGTCCGAAACGCTTCTTTGGTGCTGCACGAAACATTGAAGAAGGTGGTTCACTCACCATCATCGCCACCGCCCTGATCGACACCGGCAGCCGCATGGACGAAGTGATCTACGAAGAATTCAAGGGCACGGGCAACATGGAAATTCACCTTGAGCGCCGCATGGCAGAAAAGCGTGTTTACCCATCCATCAACATCAACCGTTCAGGTACACGCCGTGAAGAATTGCTGATCAAACCCGAACTGTTGCAAAAAGTCTGGGTATTGCGCCGGCTGTTACACGACATGGACGACATGCAAGCCGTTGAGTTCCTGCTCGACAAAGTCAAGCAAACCAAAAATAACAGCGAGTTTTTTGAAATGATGCGCCGCGGCGGTTAAACCCCAACCCGCTTGCCTTGCAAAGCCAAACTGCCACTGCGTCCTGGAATTTCTCCATATTCCACGCGGTGGCGGGGCAGACGCATGACTTTCTTTGCAAGAAGCTTAACTTAAAGACAATTCCCGGAAGATGCGCTATACTTTCGGGCTCGGTTGTTAGCTTACAACCCTAGTTTCGGTAAGTGAGTGTATCGCTGCTGGCGTTCTCGAAAACAGCAATGGTATTGAAAACTTGGCTGCCACCATAGAATCATTAAGAGAATCATCGGAGAAATCATGAAAGACGGCATTCACCCAAATTATCGCGAAGTTGTATTCCAGGACATGTCCTGCGGATTCCGCTTTGTTTCACGCTCTACCGTTCAAACCAAAGAAACCACTGAGTTTGAAGGCAAGTCATACCCCCTGGTGAAGCTGGACGTTTCCTCCGAATCACACCCCTTCTACACCGGCGCTCAAAACAAGATTTTGGACACCCAAGGTCGCGTTGAAAAATTCAATACAAAGTTTGGTCGCTTTAAAAAGACAGCCTCCTAAACATTCTGTCGAGCTGTCTACCAGACCTCGACCAAGGCACAGACCAACGCAACACAAAGCGCGCCAAGTGCGTATTTCAAAATTTGTTTTTGAACCTTTGTGTTGTGAAAAAGCAGCGTACACTCATCGTACGCTGTTTTTTTTTGTTATAACCTTTTCTATTGCGTGCGTTAAATAACGGCTCTCACTGCCCATGGTGCTTTCAAACAATCTACTGCAACGACTGCCCCGGTGGCTGCTTTGGGTTCTGGTTCCGCTGTATGCGATACCAGGACTGCTGATGCGCGACCCCTGGAGAGCCATAGACGCCAATAATTTCGGCGTGGCCGCCACTATGGCCCAAGGCGATCTGAGCGACTGGCTGACTCCCAATATTTATGGCCTGTTGTACGCAGAAGAAGGCCCTTTGACCTATTGGCTTGCAGCCTCAATGGGCAAGGTATGGTTGCTGCTGGGTGGCCGCACCGACTGGCTTGATGAAGTGATGCGCCTGTCCTGCCTGATCTGGCTGATGGCCATCTGCTGGACCGTCTGGTCCACCGCTCAGCGCATTGCCAAGCGCCCTGAAATGCAACCCCTGAACCCGCTGAGTTTGCCCACCGTCCGCAGCGACTACTCCTACTCCATCGCCGACTGCGCTGTGCTCTGCTTGTTGGCCAGTCTGGGCCTGATGGTTAAAAGCCACCAACTGGTGGCAGAGATGCCGGAACTGTTGGGGGTTTCGATCATGGCGCTGGCTGCAGTCCGCTCCATCAACCGGCCCATTACAGCAGGCTGGGCCTTGGGTGCCGGTTTGTGCGTCATTATTCTGGCCCGGGGCTGGTCTCATGGCATTTTTATCTTTGGCGCCATGTTGCTGGCCGCTCTGTCCAGCCCCATGTCACGCTTCGGGCTGACCCACCGTCTGGTGCGGGCAACGATTGTGGTGGTGGGTATCTTGGGCTTGTGGGCATTGGCTGTGTGGCACTTGAGCCCTTCAGGCCCGCAATACCTCAAACTCTGGTGGAGCTGGAATTTAAACCAGTTTACGGATTACAACAGCCCCAGACCGCTGTTTTCCACGGCATTACAGGGTCTGAAAACGTTTGCGTGGTTTTTCTGGCCCGCCTGGCCACTGACAGCCTGGACCATCTGGTCTTACCGCCACAACCTGAGCGACGGCGCCTTGAAAACTCCATTGGCCGGTTTTTTGGGTGGCTTGGTTGGCATGCTGTTTTACAACGCCACCAGCGAGGGCAATTTTTTCCCATTGTTGGGCTTGCTCTCCGTACTGGCCGCGCTGGGCTTGGGTACCTTGCGCCGCAGCGTCATCAGCCTGATTGACTGGTTCGCCTTGTTTATTTTCAGCATCACCGGTGCTGTGGTTTGGCTGGGTTGGAGCGCAATCATGTACGGCACACCCGCCGGCCTTGTCAAAAATATCCGTCGCTTGGTACCTGACTTCATTCCCAGCGTGGTGGCCATCGAATTGATGTTGGCAATGTTGGTTACCTTGGCCTGGGTTTTACTGCTGATCTGGCGGGTGCAAAGGCACCCCAAAGCCATTTGGCGAAGTCTGGCGCTGTCTTGTGGCGGTACAACATTGGTCTGGCTGCTAATGATGACCTTGTGGCTGCCCATGATCAACACCAACAAAAGCTACGCCACGGTGGCCAAGCAAATTCAGTCGCAAATGAAGCAGCACCAGCCCCAACAGGCACAAGCCTGCTTGAGCACCATTGGTTTGGGGTTTCCGCAACGGGCCTCTCTGGCCTACCTGGGCGATCTTAATTTTGAATATTCAAAGGCCGCCCAAATGCAAAGACAAAGCAGCGGGTCAAACGACTGCCCTTGGACGCTGAGCTACATCTCCTATCCGAAAAATGCCGCGATTAAAACCCCGAATGCACCAACGGGTGACTGGACCCTGATTTGGGAGGGGCGGCGCGCATCTGACAGACAGGAGCTCTTCCGCCTGTATGCCCGTCGCTGAGCTAACGCCACTCAGGGCATTGTTCAGGCAAGCCCTGCCGGTCATGGTGGGGCAACTGGCCGTCATGGCCAACGGTATTGTAGACAGCGTAATGGCGGGCCATGCCGACGCCCAGACGCTGGCAGCCGTTGCCGTGGGCAACGCGGTCTACATCAGTTTGTATGTCGGGCTGATGGGTATTATTTTGGGGCTAACCCCCATGGCCTCACGCCTGTACGGCGCCGGGGAACACCATAAAATCGGCCAGTTGGCAGGGCAAAGCCTCTGGATTGCCGTCGCGCTCGCAGTGCTCGGCTGCACGGCCATGCTGTTCCCGGACCCACTGCTCTCTTTGGCGCAAACAGACGCTGCATTGGAACTGGAAATCCGCCACTATTTGCTGGCCGTTGCCGTCGGCCTTCCTGCTGCCTT
>JBEIKS010000137.1:0-6790 GCA_040379625.1 Burkholderiaceae bacterium | reverse complement strand
TCTGCCGTTCATTGCCTCGGTAATGCGAGATGTCTTTGAAATCGTGCCACCCGTGCTCAAAGAATCTGCCTACGGCATAGGCTGCACCACTTGGGAAGTGGTTAGAAAAATTGTTTTGCCCTACACCAAGGCCGGCGTCATAGGCGGCATCATGCTGGGCTTGGGCCGTGCACTCGGTGAAACCATGGCGGTGACTTTCGTCATCGGCAATGCTCACCGCTTGTCACCCTCCCTGTTTTCACCCGGCAATTCAATTGCCTCAACACTGGCCAACGAGTTTGGTGAAGCCGAAGTCGGCCCGCACTTCTCGTCTCTCTTCGCACTGGGTCTGGCGCTGTTCATCATTACATTCGTGGTGTTGGCACTGGCCAAATGGATGCTCAACCGAATGGAAAAAAGCCAAGGATTGAAAACATGAGCGCGTTTGAAAACATCGACCCCTCCATCTTTAAACGCAGGAAAAGAGCCAACGCCATCGGATTGTTGCTGTCCACCTGCACCATGGGCATCGGCATGCTGTTCCTGATGTGGATACTTGGCGTTCTGCTGTACAAGGGCTTTTCCGCCATCGACCTCTCCCTGTTCATTGCCAGCACACCGGCCCCGGGTTCTGAAGGTGGCGGACTGGCCAATGCCATTGTGGGCAGTTTGCTGCTGGTGGGTTGCTGCACACTGATCAGCACACCAGTGGGGGTACTGGCAGGCGTTTACCTCTCCGAATACGGCGACCGCAGCCGTGTGGCCTCAGTCACCCGCTTTGTCACCGACATCATGTTGTCTGCGCCCTCCATCGTTATCGGTCTGTTTGTGTATGCCATCATGGTGGCGCAAATGAAACACTTCTCGGCTTGGGCGGGTACTGTGGCCCTGGCACTGATCGCCATCCCCGTGGTGGTACGAACCACTGAAAACATGTTGCGTCTGGTGCCCGGTAGTTTGCGGGAAGCCGCCTACGCACTGGGTGCACCGAAGTGGAAAGTGGCTTTCATGATTACGCTCAAGGCGGCCCAAAGCGGTGTCATGACCGGCGTGCTGCTGGCGCTGGCACGGGTCAGCGGTGAAACCGCCCCCTTGCTGTTCACAGCATTGAACAACCAGTTTTTCTCATTGAACATGAACGCGCCCATGGCCAACCTGCCCGTGGTGATCTACCAATTCGCCATGAGCCCCTACGACAACTGGGTGGAACTGGCTTGGGGCGGCGCGCTGCTCATCACCTTCACTGTGCTGGGCCTCAATATTCTGGCGCGTGTTGTATTCCGCGATCGCGTCAAGAGCTGAGCGTCCATGAAGACAAATACCAAATCCATGCAGTCATCTCACAAGGAGGCACCGTGAGCTTAGAAACGGTCCAAAAGGCAAGCCCACAAGCGCAAAAAAACGCGCTGGAAATTCGCAACCTGAACTTCTTCTATGGTTCTTTCCAAGGTTTGAAAGACATCAACATGGAAATTCAAGAACGCAGGGTGACTGCGTTCATTGGCCCCTCCGGTTGCGGAAAATCAACACTGCTGCGTTCCATCAATCGCATGTACGATCTCTACCCCGGCCAAAGGGCAGAAGGTGAAATCAACTTCTACGGCGACAACATTCTTGATGCCAATCAAGACTTGAACCTGTTGCGCTCAAGAATCGGCATGGTGTTTCAAAAGCCCACGCCCTTCCCGATGTCCATTTACGAGAACATCGCGTTTGGCGTACGCTTGTATGAAAAACTCTCGCGCGCGGCCATGGATGAGCGTGTGGAATGGGCCTTGAAAAAAGCGGCGCTCTGGAATGAAGTCAAAGACAAGCTCAACCAAAGCGGTTTGTCTTTGTCGGGCGGACAGCAACAACGCTTGTGCATTGCGCGCGGTGTGGCGGTGAAGCCCTCAATTTTGCTGCTCGATGAGCCCACTTCAGCACTCGACCCAATCTCAACGGCAAAAATTGAAGAACTCATCAGCGAACTGATGAGCGACTACACCATTGTGATTGTGACCCACAACATGCAGCAAGCCGCACGCGTCTCAGACTTCACGGCCTACATGTATTTGGGTGAGCTCATTGAATTTGGCAAGACAGACGAAATCTTCATCAAGCCAAAACGCCAGGAAACTGAGGATTACATCACCGGCCGTTTCGGTTAAAGTCACGGCTGCGAAACGATAACAGAACAACGGCACCATGATCAGAAAAAACCCGCGCGGCGACTACCCCGTCGTGCATGAAAGCTCTTTTGTAGACCCCACCGCCATCCTCTGTGGTTTGGTGATTGTTCATGAAAACGTGTTTGTCGGGCCTTATGCCGTTATTCGCGCAGATGAAGTGGACGCCAACGGTGACATGGAACCCATTATTATCGGGGCAAACTCCAACATTCAAGATGGCGTGGTGATCCACTCAAAATCAGGTGCTGCGGTCACCATTGGTGAAAGAACCTCCATTGCACACCGCGCCATTGTTCATGGCCCCTGCACGGTCGGGCACGATGTTTTTATCGGGTTCAACAGCGTGCTGTTTAATTGTACGGTGGGCGACAAAGCGGTGGTGAGACACAACGCGGTGGTAGACGGTGTGAGCCTACCCTCCGAATTCTACGTGCCTTCCACTGAAAGAATCGGACCAGCCACAGACCTGACCTCCATTCCGAAAGTGTCTGCCCAAGCCTCTGCATTTTCTGAAGATGTAGCGCTTACCAACAACAGCCTGGTGCTGGGTTACAAAAACATTCAAAACGAGTTGTAAAAATGGCTGGGGCGTTGGCTCAGTGGCAACGCCTTTAAGCAGCACCGAAGTTAATGAGCAACTTTCTGACTCGAAGCGGTACCTTGTTGATCTCGGCGACTGTCCACGGGGCTTGTTCCAATGGCAGTTTGGTGTCTGATGCTTGCCCGTTTTCAAAGACTTGCAAATTCGCGAAATTCATTGACCACTCAGAAAACATACGCGGCAGGTTGTCTTTTAGCAAAATAACAAGACCGCTGTGCCTGTCGTCTTTGGAAATGGTTTCAAGCAGTTTGTTTATTACTGTTTCCTCGCCCTCAAGCACTTGGAGAAACTCCCTGTTTTTATAAAAAAGAATACCGGTGATGCCACGCTTAGCATTGTTAATTCTCGAGACTTCCAAAATGGCAGCCAACTCAACTGAATCCATTTTATGGGCTGCAACGCAGGTGTAAAGCACTGTGTGAACCAGTTCATTTTTCATTAAGCGTTTGCGATTTCAAGTGTTGGTTTTTTTATTTGGGCAAAGATTTACCTTTGCAAACTATACCAAAGCCCCTGTGCGGGATAAACTCCTTGGCACCAAAAGACACCTTCCTGACGGAGGCCGGTTTTGCGCAAAACCACCATAGGCATTCGAACATTTCAAAGACAGACAGCAGCGCTCGCACTGCTCCTGGGCTGCACAAACCTGCAGGCCCAAAGTTTCGGTGACACCACGCAGTTTGCCGAGCAACTGATGAAAGAGGTCAAGCCTCTGGACAAACCCCTGCATGTGAAGGTGTGTCTGTTTGACCCCCTGGGCAAAGTGGGGCCTGTCTACAATTTGGCCAAAGACCTTTCAATTGCGGCGCAACGCTGGAATTTGTTCACGGATATTCAGGTGTTCACCAATGAAGGTGTGGCCGCCAATTCCTTTACCATCGGGCAATGTGAGGCCGTTGGCATCACCACCCTGCGCGCGCGAACTTTCAACCCCTTCATGGGCAGTGCAGACGCAGTGGGCGGCGTGCAAAACTACAAGCAGATGCGAACCCTGATGCAAGCGCTGATGGGCAGTGAAAAGCTCTATCCCAGATCCATATACAACCAGTATCAGGTGGTGGGCATGGGCCCGCTGGGCGCAGCTTATGTGATGGTCAATGACAAGGCCATCAGCTCCATCGAAAAGGCTGCGGGCAAGCGCGTGGCCGTCATGGACTGGGACAAAAGCCAAGCGCGCATGGTGCAGCAGTTGGGCGCCCAACCGGTGGCCAGTGACATTACCAACTTTCACACAAAATTCAACAACCGCGCCGTTGATGTTATTGCCGCACCCGCCATTGCCTTCGGCCCCTTGGAGCTTTACAAGGGCATGGGAGAGAAAGGCGGTATTTTCAGGCTGCCGCTGGTGAACCTGACAGGCTCGATAATCATGAACCGCACCCGCATTGAAAAAGAGGTGCCAGACCTGGACGAACGAATGATGAAGTTGCGCAAATTCGGCGTTCAATTTGTTGATCTGGCGATTCAGATGATAGAAAAGGTGGAAGGCCAGGTACCGGCAAAATACTGGATGGACCTGACCCCGGAAGAACAAAAAAAATACTTCGGTATGATGCGCGAAGCACGCATACAACTCACCAAGGAGGGTGTCTACCACCCCGCGATGATGACGGTGTTGAAGCGTGTGCGCTGCAGCCATGAACCGGCTGCAGGCGAATGTTCAATGGCAGAAGAAAGTACGGTGGCACAATGACAATTCAGCGCTTTGGTACAACCCAACGCTACTCTGACGCCGTTGTGCACCAAGGCACGGTATACCTTGTTGAGGTGCCTTCCAACCCGGATGAAGACATCACGGCGCAAACCAGCAATTTGCTGGCGAGCACTGAACGTTTGCTCAAGCAAGCAGGCAGCGACAAAAGCCGCTTGTTGCAGGTCACTTTGTATCTGGCCGACATGAACGACTATGATGCGATGAACGCTGTTTGGGACAACTGGTTGGTAGCGGGTACCGCCCCCGTGCGTGCCTGTGTGCAGGCGCGGCTGGCCAACCCGAAATACAAAATTGAACTTGCGTTGGTGGCAGCGCTCTCAGTGAAATTGCCTCACAGCGGTTTTCTGGCCAGCAGTTCAATCACCGCGCTTTTGCCTTGATGCCCTGCCCCCTCGCTCAATTCAACATCCTGACTTTCAAAATGCAGAAACGCCATGCTGCCAAACGCCTCCATCAGCAAGTCTTTTGTGTACAAATGCAGCGGGTCTGGATGCCCCCCGGTACCGTAGGCAATTTGCTCGGGCCGGTAGCCCATCAGTGCCAAAAGGCCGCCCGGCTTCAAAACATTCTGGAAATGCTGAAACATGCGTAAGCGCATGCTGGGCGGTGCAAACTGAACAAACACGGCAAGGACTGCATCGCAGGTAGCGGTTGGCCAGTTAAAATCATCAACACCAGCGACACAGGTTTGATAATTTTGCGGCGGTACATTCAAGGACTGCTGCAAACGGCGGGCTTTTTCAACGCCGAGAGGCGACACGTCAAACGCTGTCACCTGAAAACCCAGGCCGGCCAACGCCACCCCGTTGCGCCCTTCACCATCGGCCACCGCCAGTACATGGGCACCAGCTGGCAAGTGTTGCGCAAGGCGGCGCACCATCGGGTGGGGTATTTTTCCAAAACGGTAATCTGCAGAGGCGTAACGCTCGTCCCAAAATGCCTGACTGGCTCTCAGTTGATCTTCCATTGCAAAGAATTCCCCTTAAAATGAAACAGGACAGACAACTCGGAACCGACTTGAACAACTCAGAACAGATACAAGCGCACTGGAAAAAAAACCTGCGCATGACCAGCCTCTTGCTGTCCCTCTGGTTTGTGGTGACCTTCGTCATTGGCTTTTACGCAGCAGAACTTGAATTTACCGTGTTGGGTTGGCCATTTGCGTTCTGGATGGGTGCGCAGGGCGCGTTGCTGGTGTTTCTGCTGCTCGTCGCCTTCTACGCCTATTATATGAACAAACAGGACAAACTTATGAAACCGTCAAGCGGCGGTAACACAAGCAATGCCACCACCGGGCAAGGCGACTGAAGCCACCCGCATGGCAGCAGCAAACACAAAGGCTTGCACACTCACCACGCCGCCTGATTCCCCATCAATGAAAAGCGCTGCTCCATAGTGACAGCAAGCGGCGTACGAACAGGGCTGGCCAAACGCAACCCCGCTGTACCCACGCTGGTGGTTGCGTAGTTTATTGCCGCCCGCTTGGCCTGCTGCACCGGTCTCGGTGCAACCGAGGGGGTGGCAGTTGCCAACACAAAGTCTTTGGCGTCGGCAAAATCCTTCGGCGTTGATGGCTTCACGCTGCCCACCGGGGATGGTGGCGAAACCAGTACTGCAGTGCTGGCGCGACTGGCAGGCGTCGCAATTGAAAACACAGACACCGGCGACACAGGAGTTGCAGGCAGCGCGCGAACTTCCGGGCTTGCAAGTGCCAAAGGCGAAGAAACGGAAGGCGCTGCCGAAACCGGTTCACGCGAACCACCCGCAGGTGTTGCCGCTGGCTGCCCGGCTGGCAGTTCCAAGGGCAGGTCTGCATTGGCTACGCCCGTATCAGCAAGGGCTGGCTTTGCCACCTCAGTGGGTGCAGGCTTCTCGCCAGCCCCTGTGGGCAGCACCGGTTTAACCAACTGCTGCAAATTCGTCAAGGTTGAATCAAGGGTGTCTTTCTGGTCTTGCGGCAGATTATCAACAATGTCTTGCGGTGAAATCGGATCTGCGGCTCCCGCATAAATAAATGAATTCTTGAACACGCCGCTTCTTGCTTCTGCCAGCTCAGCAAAGCTGAACGCCCGCTTAAAAATCTCCTGCTCGGCCACCAAACCATTTGCAGACAGGCCAGTTGCAGCAACACCTGCAGCCTCCCGGTTGGGCGCCCAGATTCTCCAAACGCCGTGGCTGTCTGCAGCGCGCACCAAGGCTGCGCTGCCCGCCGAATTTTCAAACCGCCGGCTCACCAGATCAAGCTGCCCGGCCACACCCACTGAAACCCCGGGAGACAGCTTCAAGGAGTTCTCACCATACAAAAAAATGCGGCCCTGGGCTGAC
>JBEIKS010000136.1:0-6802 GCA_040379625.1 Burkholderiaceae bacterium | reverse complement strand
TGAAGCGGCAAAGGCCGAAATAGAGGATGTTATTGGCATTGACGCCAGTGACGCGGTTGCCGCCTCAGCGAAAACCGGTATGGGGGTGGTGGATATCCTTGAGGCCATCATCTTGAAGGTTCCGCCGCCACGCGGCAAAGTGGACGCGCCTTTGCAGGCTTTGATCATCGACTCTTGGTTTGATAACTACGTTGGTGTGGTGATGCTGGTCAGGGTGGTCAATGGCGTTTTGAAAGCCAAGGAAAAATTCAAGCTCATGGCTGCCGATGCTGCCTACACCGCTGACAATCTGGGCGTATTTACCCCAAAGTCAGTTGCGCGCGAGTCTCTAAGCGCAGGTGAGGTGGGTTTTATTATCGCCGGCATTAAAGAATTAAAGCATGCAAAAGTAGGCGATACCATCACGCACTTTAGCAAGGGTGCTACAGAGCCTTTGCCCGGTTTTAAGGAAGTCCAGCCACAAGTGTTTGCAGGTTTGTTTCCGGTCGAAGCCAATCAGTATGACGCCCTGCGTGATGCGCTTGAAAAACTGAGGCTCAACGATTCGTCCCTGCAGTTTGAACCCGAGGTGTCTCAGGCCTTGGGTTTCGGTTTCCGTTGCGGCTTTTTGGGTCTGCTGCACATGGAAATTGTGCAAGAGCGCCTTGAGCGCGAGTTTGACATGGACCTCATTACCACCGCACCAACGGTGATTTATGAAGTGATTCAGCGCGATGGCGAGTTGCTCACGGTGGACAACCCTTCGCGCATGCCTGATCCAAGCAAGATTGAGGAAATTCGCGAGCCCATTGTCACAGTGAATTTGTTCATGCCCCAAGAGTATGTGGGTTCCGTCATGACCCTCTGTACTCAAAAGCGCGGCGCACAAATCAACATGGCCTACCATGGCCGGCAAGTCTTGCTGACCTATGAAATGCCCATGGCTGAAATTGTGCTGGATTTCTTTGATAAATTGAAGTCCGTCAGTAGGGGCTACGCCTCCATGGACTATGAGTTCAAAGAATATCGCTCGGCTGATGTGGTCAAAGTCGATATGTTGATCAACAGTGAAAAGGTGGATGCCCTGTCCATCATCGTGCACAAGTCAAATTCTCAGTATCGAGGCCGTGAGGTTGCTGCAAAAATGCGCGAACTTATTCCCCGTCAGATGTTTGATGTTGCGATTCAGGCTGCGATAGGTGCCAATATCATCGCGCGCGAGAACGTTAAAGCCTTGCGTAAAAATGTGCTGGCCAAGTGCTACGGCGGCGATATTTCACGCAAGAAGAAATTGCTTGAGAAGCAAAAGGCCGGTAAGAAGCGAATGAAGCAGGTTGGCAGCGTGGAAATTCCGCAGGAGGCTTTCCTGGCGATATTGCAGGTAGAAGACAAATAATATGAATGTTGATTTTTCACTCGTTCTGTTCGGCCTCACCTTGTTTACAGGTGCGTTTTATGCGTTGGACCTCTGGATATTCAAGCCAGCACGGTTTGCCGCTGCCAAGCTTGCCTTGGCAGACTTTGATGCCAGAGCCCAGTCCATGGCTGCCGCCAGCGGACAAGAGGCTGTCAATGTTGCAAGAAATGCGCTGAAAGACGACCTTCTGCGCCTGCCTGTTTGGCTGGAATACACAGCCAGTCTGTTCCCTGTTATTTGTTTTGTATTTTTGCTGCGCTCCTTCTTAATCGAACCCTTCAAGATACCTTCTGCTTCGATGGTGCCCACGTTGCAGGCTGGCGATCTTATTCTGGTGAACAAATTCAATTATGGCATTCGCCTGCCCGTATTGAACAAGAAAGTGCTTGAGGTGGGATCTCCGCAACGTGGGGATGTGATGGTGTTTAAATACCCGCCAGATCCTTCCGTCGACTACATCAAGCGGGTGATCGGCCTGCCAGGTGATTTGGTCGAGTACAAAGAAAAGAAGTTGCTAATCAACGGCGTTCCTGTTCCTGTGACTGTTCTGCCTGACTATTTCGACGCTGAACGTGTTTTGTATTCCAAGCACTATGCCCATCAGTTGGGAGACACCAAGTTTCGGACTGTTGTTGATGAAGACAAATCAGGTTTTGTGTTCGGATCGAACGAATTTCCTTTTCGTGACCAGTGTAAATACAGTCCTTCCGGCGTTACTTGCAAGGTGCCAGAGGGCCATTACTTCATGATGGGCGATAACAGGGACAATTCCAGCGACAGCAGAATCTGGGGCTTCGTGCCCGACAAGAATATTGTGGGCCGTGCCTTTTTTATCTGGATGAACTTTTCCCAGCCGAGCCGAATTGGTTTTTTCCAATGAATTCAAGAAACAGCGCCTTGATGTTGCTGCAGGAAAAACTTGAATACCGTTTCAAGGATGTTGCCCTGCTGCAGCGCGCGCTAACACACCGCAGTTTTTGTCAGCAGCACAACGAGCGATTGGAGTTCCTTGGCGATGGCATGTTGAATTTTGCGGTGGCTGATTTGTTGTACCGTCGCTTCCCGGAGTCCGACGAGGGGCGTTTGTCCCGTATGCGCACGCAGCTGGTTAGGCAAGACTGCCTGGCCCGCCTGGGCGCCGACCTTAATCTGTCCGATCTGCTCTCTTTGGGTGAGGGTGAGAAAAAGAGTGGTGGGGCCCGCCGTGCCAGCATGTTGGCAGACGCATTTGAATCCTTGGTGGGTGCGATCTACCTTGATGGTGGTTTTGAAAAAGCCTTCGCCATTGTCAGCCGTTTGATTGAGCCGATTCTGGAACAAACTGGTCCGGAAGCCCTTGGCAAAGATCCAAAAACCCAACTTCAGGAACACCTTCAAGGTGCACGCCTGACCTTGCCCGTCTACAAAGTATTGGTAGAAGGGGGAAGTGCGCAGTCTTCTCAATTTGAAGTGGTATGTGAGCTTCAGTCTTTTGATTTGCAAACCCGCGGTGTGGGGTGTTCTCGACGGGCGGCTGAACAGGCTGCTGCACAGGCTGCCTTGGCGCTGATTCACACTCAAACATCAGGAGCTTAAATGAAGCGTTGTGGCATGATTGCCGTCGTTGGACGCCCGAACGTGGGCAAGTCCACCCTCATGAATGCCTTGATTGGAGAGCATGTTTCCATCACCTCTTCCAAGCCGCAAACAACCCGGCACCGTGTGACCGGCGTGCTGACGCAGACAGACAAAACCCCACCTGTCCAGTTCATTTTCGTAGACACGCCAGGGTTTCAAACAAAATTCTCCAATGCCTTGAACAAGGCCATGAACAAGTCTGTCACCAGTACCTTAAACGATGTCGACCTGATTTTCATGGTGCTTGAAACCGGAAAATTGACGCCTGCGGATCTGCGCGTTATATCAATGTTGCCCTCTGGTGTGCCCAGTATTGCGGTGATCAACAAAGTAGACCGGCACGATGACAAAGCCGAGGTTCTGCCTTTCCTGCAGCAAGTGATGGATCAGTATCCGTTCAAGGAGGTGATTCCGGTCAGCGCACAATCTGAATGGAACTGCGATTTGTTGCTGCAATTGGCTTCCGGGTATTTGCCAGAGCAAGAATTCATTTACGAAGAAGACATGCTGACAGACCGTCCAGAGCGTTTTTTGGCTGCTGAGCGCATCCGTGAAAAGGTATTCAGGTTGGTGGGCGATGAACTTCCCTATACATGCACGGTGGTTATTGACCAATTTCAGCAGGAGGGTCAGTTAAGGCGTGTATTTGCCTCCATTTTAGTGGACAGGGATACGCACAAGGCCATGGTGATCGGTAAGGGTGGCAGCAAATTGAAGCGGATCTCAACAGAGGCTCGTCTGGACATGGAGCGCTTGTTTGGCGGTCCTGTGTACCTTGAAACTTTCGTAAAGGTTCGAAGCGGTTGGGCAGATGATTCTGGCGTGCTTCGTAGTCTGGGTTACGATTAAAGCCAATGGTTCGTGCTGCTGCGCCCATGCCGGCCTATGTATTGCATTCAGTGCCATACAAGGAAACCAGTCTGGTGGTTGAGTTCTGGACCCGCGATCTTGGCAAGGTCAGCGCAGTCGCCAAAGGTGCAAAGCGGCCTTATTCATCGCTGAAAACGGTACTTTTAAGCTTTCAACCCCTGTTGATTACGCTTTCGGGGCGCGCAGAAGTCAAGACGCTGACCGGCGCCGAGTGGATAGGCGGGCACTTGCCACCTCAAAATGAAGAATTGTTTGCTGCATACTATCTCAATGAGTTGTTGATGAGAGGAATGTTGCGAGAAGACCCGCACCCTGTTTTATTTGATGCTTATGCCTTGGCCATGGCCAGTCTCGCCAGCGGTTACAACTCAGCTCCTACCTTGCGTATGTTTGAAATGTCGTTTCTTAAGGAGTTGGGCTATGGCATTGATCTTGAGCGAGATTTGGAGGGGGCGGTCATTGTTCCGGAGGCTTGGTATGGCCTTGTGCCCCGCGTGGGCTGGAAATTGCTCGAAGGTGATCATGAGCCTGCGATGCGCGATCGCGTTTCCGGCGCCTTGATTGCGCACCTTGCCGACGTGCTTGCTGGGGATTCCCCAATGACAATGGAATTGGCGAGCATTCTTCGCCCTCTGACCAGAGAGCAGCTGGCAGATCATTTGGGGCATCACAGTCTGATGACCCGACTTTGGATGGAGCAGTTGAAAAAATGATGGAACTTGGCGTAAATATCGACCACATTGCCACGGTAAGACAAGCTCGCCGTGGTCATTACCCAGATCCTTTGCGGGCCGCTTTGCTGGCGGAACGTGCGGGTGCGGACGCAATTACCCTGCACGTACGTGAAGATCGGCGCCACATGCAAGATGACGACGTGCGGAGAATCAGACCGGCCTTGTCTGTTCGCATGAATTTCGAATGCGCCATTTCTGAGGAAATTTTAACGCTTGTGGAAGAGATCAAGCCGCAAGACGTCTGTCTGGTGCCTGAAAAGCGGGCTGAGGTCACCACGGAAGGCGGTTTGGATGTCGCCGGCAGTTTGTCCAAGGTCAAAGATGCCGTGACTCGACTGACCGAGCAAGGCATGCGCGTGTCTCTCTTTATTGACGCTGAAGCGCATCAAATTGAAGCCGCAATCGCTGTGGGGGCGCCGGTGGTGGAGTTGCACACAGGGCGCTATGCAGAATTGCGAGATCCCGCAGCCATTGCAATCGAGTTGGAACGCATCAGGCAGGCAGTTCTTCTGGGAAAGCAAGGGGGGTTGCGGGTGAATGCAGGTCATGGATTGAATTTTGAGAATGTCGCAGCGATTGCTGCGATGCAGGACATCTCGGAGCTGAACATCGGCCATGCCCTGGTGGCAGAGGCCTTGTTCATGGGTTGGGAAAATGCAATTCGTGAAATGAAAGCGCTGATGATCAAAGCCAGTGTGCGCTAGGCAAGGCCATGAGTCGCATTCACGGAATCGGTGTTGATCTTGTCGAGATACAGCGAATGGCTGCTGCCTTGGAACGTCAGGGTGATGCTTTTTTGCAGCGGATTTTGAATGAGGATGAACTCAGCGTCTATCAGCAACGGTTCGCAAGCAGTCCGCAACGCAGCTTGCGCTACTTGGCCACTCGATTTGCAGCCAAAGAAGCATTTGCCAAGGCAATGGGCACTGGTATTGGCAGTGTTGTTGGGTTTCATCTCTTGTCTGTTTTAAATGATGAAAAAGGCATGCCTTATATAATCTTAAAGGGTTCACTTAAAGTTAAGTGTGAGGAAATGTCCTTGCAGGTTTATGTGTCGTTGTCTGATGAAGTTCATTATGCAACTGCGCAAGTCCTAATCTCAAAAATTAATTAAAAATATAATTTAATTCATTGAAAAAAATAGGTTTTTTATGAAAAATCAAAATCTAGGTCCCTTGATTATTGGCATTGAAGGGTTGCAATTGACAGAGGCTGACATCGTCCGTTTAAACAGCCCTAAAGTGGGTGGCGTGATTTTGTTCAGCCGCAATTTTGAATCGCTGGAGCAACTGGCGGCGCTGACGCAGTCCATACATGCTTTGCGATCAGGACCGCTGCCTATCTTTGTCGACCATGAAGGTGGAAGGGTCCAGCGTTTTAGAGCGGGCTTCACGGCCATTCCAGCCATGCGAAGCTTAAGTAAATTGTATGCAACGAATGCTCAGTCGGGTTTAAGGGCCGCGATGAATTGTGGTTACGTGCTGGCCATTGAGCTTCGAGCCTGTGGTGTGGACGTGAGTTTTGCCCCCGTGCTTGATCTGGATTATGGTCGAAGTGAAGTGATTGGTGATCGTGCGCTTGGGGAAGATGCGGGTGGTGTTACCGATTTGGCGCGTGCGCTGCTGCACGGGTTTCAGATGGCTGGAATGCAAGGCTGCGGCAAGCACTTTCCGGGTCATGGTTGGGCGCATGCAGACAGTCATTTTGACCAACCAGTGGATGAGCGATCTTTGGATGAGATTCTCTCCAAAGACGCCGCACCTTATGGCCTTCTCGGCTCACTGGCTTTGGCCAGCGTCATGCCTGCACATGTGCTGTACCCGCAGGTAGACAACATGCCTGCCGGTTTTTCCCGCGTTTGGTTGCAAGATGTTTTACGAAACCGTTTGGCCTATAACGGGGTTATCATCAGCGACGATTTAGGAATGGCCGGTGCCCACAGTGCTGGTGATGTTGTGGCCCGTGCCCGGGTAGCGCTTGAGGCAGGTTGCGATGCACTGCTGGCATGTAATGATTTTGACGATATTGATGCTCTGATTGCCTCTGACATTGCTAATCGCGACCCGGAAAGCAGCGACCGAATGAAAAAGCTGATGCCAAGAACCGAGGTTCCAGAACTCGCAGCTTTAAAGAGAGACCCAGACTATCTCGCTGCAGTTGCGTTGATACAAACCTTGGCATAAAT